>SHZL01000056.1 GCA_009692275.1 Lysobacterales bacterium
TTCCGGACTGAGTCTGGTTGCAACAATCGACACGACCACGGCTGGAACGGCTTACTACGGCTGTTTGTTCTTGCACATTGAGGCAATCTGCCGGTCATGCAAACCCGACATAAGAATCAAGGCTGCGCTGGCTCCCAGCAGTGCCAAAAACATGTCGGACTGTGTGTCCCACACGTAGCCCTGGGTCCCCAGGAAGGATTCGGCGGCTTCCTCACTCGACAAAGCAACCCAGCACTCGATCAATTCATAAAATGCGCTGATCGCCAGGCAAATGGACACAACGATAAACCCCAGCCATCCACGCCGCGCGATGACGTGATTTCGTATCAATACTTCCCTGGCAATAATTGCCGGGACGAATCCCTGGGCCAAGTGACCCAGTTTGTCATAATTGTTGCGCGTCCCGGCCATCCACTCCTGCAACCAGTTGCCTGCAGGTACCTCGGCGTAGGTGTAATGACCGCCAACCATGAGGATGAGGGCGTGAACCAGGATGAGGGTATAGGCCAGGGGCGTGAGGGGGAAGGAGTGGCGGGTTGCGACGAGCACAAGCAACGCAACCAGGGCAGGGATGACCTCAAGCCACCACGTGCCATAGTCATGTGGTCTCCAGGCGGACCACGCCAGAGCGGCAAAAAACGCACCCAACCACGCGAGCCTGTACAAGCTCATGCCAAGGAGTCACTCGCTGTCGTGAATACGAACTGCAAGCACGTCACAGTTGGAGCCGTGCAATACTGAATTTGCAGTTGCCCCCAGCAGTAACTGAACACCTTTTTGCCCATGTGTACCCAAAACAACCAGCTCAACATTGTTTTCATCACTGAAACGATGAATCTCCTTCGCAGGAGCGCCATTCAGGAAATGCCTGGACTCCGGTGGAATCCCAAACTCGTTTCCGAGAGCGTCCAACTTGCTCTTTAATTCCGTTTTCAGGTTCTCTTCCACTTCGTTCATGCCCACAAAAACCGGGCCATATGGAACCACGCCCATGTAGACCGAATCCAGTGGTTCCTGGACATACACCAAGTGGATACGTGTGCCAGGAGAAACCACATCAAGCGCCCTCTGGATTATGGGTTTGGACTCATTACTCAGATCAATTGCAACCGCTATCGTTTTGTATCCGGCCATGACTTTGCTCTCCAAGATTGGTTGTACTTGCACTACCATTCTATCCGAGCTTGTCGCGGTTTGTTTGACCGGGGTCATTGGTTGCGCTCGGGCCAGCCAGTACGCTGAACCCTGGCAAACTTGATGGAGCGTAAGGCTGTGGAAAGGTCCAAACAACAACTGCTGGTGCGCAAGGATGAATTGCTTAAGCGCCTCGCGGGGACCTTGGCCGCGGCTTGGCCTCAGATTCTGAAGAACAAGCAGTACAGCTTCAAAATCTCCAGGTTTTGCAGGAAATTGAACGACTGGCCAATGAAGAACTCGTGGCAATTGAGGAAGAGCTATCTCAGCTTGATGGCGTTACCTGATTAGCAGCTTCGGCCAGACCTCAGGGGCAGGCAGCTTGAATGAGCGCGAACATGCGGACCATGCAAATTGACGAAACCGCACGGCTCAGCGGCGCGTATTCAGGCCTGAAGCTGGGGCACGTTCCCGTTCCTGAGCCTGGCTTGGGTGAAGTATTGATAAAAGTCGACGCATGCGGGGTTTGCCACACTGAAGTTGGCGAAATCGAGAATCGTACCCCGCCGTCCAGGCTGCCAATGATCCCCGGCCACCAGGTTGTTGGCAGGGTTGTCTCTGCACCCGGCAATTACAGCAATGACCAGGTCGGTCGCCAGGTGGGCGTTGCATGGATCTATTCAGCCTGCGGTGGTTGTGGGTACTGCAAACGAGGGTATGAAAATCTCTGCCACCGTTTCGTTGCCTGTGGGCGTGACCATGCCGGCGGCTATGCAGAATACATGACGGCCCCGTTGGAATTTGTGCACGAGATTCCACCCTCCCTGGAGACAAACCAGGTAGCGCCCTTGTTGTGCGCCGGAGCGGTGGGCTACCGCTCTTTGAAATTGACCGGGCTACGCAATGGAGAGGCACTGGGATTAACCGGCTTCGGGGCTTCCGGGCGCCTGGTCATGCTGATGGCTCATCATCTTCTGCCACTGTCTCCGGTTTTTGTTTTCGCGCGCAGTGAAGGGGAGCGAACCATAGCGCTTGAACTTGGTGCCGTTTGGGCTGGAAATACCACCGACAGGCCCCCACAAAAACTGGATGCGGTCATTGATTCAACGCCAGCATGGCTCCCAGTGGTGTCAGTACTGGCAGCACTGGCGCCGGGGGCCGCCTGGTCATCAATGCCATCCGTAAAGAGGGAGGTGACAAAAGCGCGCTCGGCAGGCTGGATTACACGCGACACCTGTGGCAAGAAAAATCCGTCAAAACCGTGAGCAATGCAACCCGCGAAGACGTCCGATCGATACTCGAACTGGCGACTCGTGCTCCACTGCAGTCCAGGATCATCCAGTACCCCCTGGAAAAAGCCCAGGATGCGCTGCTGGCAATTAAGTCCGGACACATTCAGGGAGCTGGCGTGCTCATGATCGGGTCAGCTGTTTCTGGCCCCTGAGATCTGCTGCACCCTTTTTGACCAGTGTCTGGCATCATGTTGCGATGAGTAGCCTGGTTTTGCTCCAATTCCTGCTGTGCCCGTTGGTGTTTATTGCTTTGCTGTATAACACCGCGCCGTACGGGCGGCATTTTGCCACCGGGTGGGGTCCGGTTTTGCCAAACCGCATCGCCTGGTTCCTGATGGAATTGCCTGCATTGCTGGTAATCGGGATTGTGCTTGTGTGCAGCCAACAGGAGCTGGGGGCAACGGTTCTGATTCCCTGGTTCATGTGGAGTGTCCACTACGGATATCGCACGTTGATCTTCCCGGCGCTGATGCGACCTTCGGGGAAAAACTTTCCGGCACTGCTGGTGTTGTTCGCCATTTCATTCAACACGTTGAACGGGTACAACAATGCCGGGGCTTTGTTGGTCAATTCATCCACTCATGAACCCCTTCTGAGTGGGCATTTTTTGATCGGAGCCGCGTTTTTCGCTGGAGGGTTTTGGCTGCATTTCAGCTCAGACCGGGCGATTCGAAACCTCAGGAAAGATGGGTTTACCGGGTACCACATTCCTTGCGGAACCTGGTTCGACCGGGTCAGCAACCCCAACTATCTTGGCGAAATTCTGCAATGGCTGGGTTGGGCGGTACTGACCTGGTCCTGGGCAGGATTGGCATTTGCGCTCTTTACCTTTTGCAATCTTGCTCCCCGCGCAATGGCCAACCACCGCTGGTACCGGCAGACCTTTGCGGATTATCCCGCGGGGCGCAAAATTCTGTTCCCTGGCCTGTTCTGAAGTGTCCCGGCTCCATCCCTTGGACCAGGACATGACAGGATTCTGCTGAAAAACGCTTCTTTCCATGACTGGAATCCTGCACCTGACTGGCTGGAATTTGCCATTGCCAATGATTTCATTCAATCTGTGCGCGCATGCCTTCAAATCACCTTCTTATTGCAATTACGAGTAGACAACCCCGGGAAACATGCATGACACAATTGAGCAGGAAGGAACCAGGCACGAATGAGCCTGGCAACGCAGTTCGTACACGTGGAGTTGGCTTCTGTCTTGCGGTAGTGACATGTGTTTTTGCTACCCAGGCCCCGTCGCTTTGGGCCAGCGGTGATAGCGCCAAACCCCTATCCGCCAATGAGCAACGCGCAGAGGATATTTTTCGCCAACTGGTCAACTTCGAATCAACCAGTGAGAAGCCCGACCAGACCCGCCGCGCTGCGGAAGCCATGGCGCAGCGACTGATTGCAGCCGGCATTCCGCAGGAAGATGTGCTTGTAATCAACCCCATGCCGAACAAATACGGGCTGGTGGCGCGAATTCGCGGCGTCGGGGACAAAAAGCCTTTGCTGACGATGGCGCATATTGACGTGGTCACAGCCGACCCGAAAGCCTGGGCTTTCCCGCCTTTCACTTTTGCGGAGAAGGACGGCTACTATTACGGCAGAGGCACCCAGGATAACAAGGCTGGCGCGACGCATCTCGTAGCCAACTTTGTCCGGCTGCAACAGGAAAAATATGCTCCAAACCGTGACCTGATCCTGATGTTAACCGGGGACGAGGAGGTGGAAGGTGCCGTAGCGAAGTGGCTGGCCACTGACGGTTATGAGTTGATTGACGCCGAATACGCGATCAATACCGATGCGGGTGATGGTCAGTACTCCATAGATTTTAAGCCGCTGTCATTCCACGTTCAGACGAGCGAGAAAGTCTACCAAACGTACCAGTTGACGGTTACGAACGCCGGTGGGCACAGCTCACTGCCGCGCCCGGATAACACGATCTATCAAATTGCCAGGGCCTTGGTGAATATTTCCAACTACGCCTTTCCGGTGCACTTAAGCCCGGATGCCAAGTTGATGTTTGAGCGGAGGTCACGACTTAGAACAGGCCAGGTAGCCGCTGACATGCTGGCCTTATCCAGGAATGACCAGGACGCTGAAGCCGCCGCTCGCCTGTCCCAGGACCCCTACATGAATGCCCTGATGCGAACGACCTGTGTCGCTACCATGATCAAGGGTGGTCAGGCGGAAAACGCCCTTCCCCGCGAGGTTTCGGCAACCATCAATTGCAGAATGCTTCCCGGCACAAACTCCGCAGAAGTGCAGGCAACACTGGAAGGCCTTGTGGATAACGATGAGATCACGTTTACTTCGCTCTACAATGACATACCCAGCCCGGCATCTGTTTTGCCGGGTGAGTTGCTGGAGTCTATTGAATCCCTGGTTGAGGCTTCCTGGCCGGGCGTACCCGTGATTCCGGAGATGTCCACGGCAGCGACCGATGGCCTGTTCCTGCGCAGTGCTGGCATGCCGGTTTTCGGTGTGTCTGGATGGTTCAACCGGCCGGAGGATATGCGCGCGCATGGACTGGATGAGAAAATCGGCATAGCCGAGTTTCACCAGGGAACTGAATACTGGTATAACATGCTTAAGGTGCTCAGCCAGCCCTGATTGCTCTACCCCACCCACCATTACAGAACCGGGAGATTACTGCCATGAAAATTGACCTGAACAAGACTATTTCCCTTACAAAAGGCGGTTTGCTGGATCGCGAGAACACCTGGCGCGCGTATTTCGAAAACACCCCTGATTGGAAAGAGACTGCGATATCGCTTACTGCACCCTTGATTCTGGCCAATGTGGTGCTCAGCATGGTGCTTTCCCGCATGTCTGGAGGGTTTGTCTCCTACGGGATCGGACATGGTTTCCTGAGCGCCCTGTTCATCAGCTTGTTCATGGCAGTGATTGTGCTGGCAGTGTTTGCTGTTGTAATTAACCTGATGGCGGGTGTGTTCGACGGCAAAAGCGACTTTTCCCGGGCCTTTGCAGCCGTGACGTTTGCCATGATTCCAGCCTGGCTGGCCGGCATCGTGGGCGCCCTGATTCCATGGGTAGGAGTTTTTGTGGCACTGGCCGGTGTTATTACCGCCCTGGTTTTTCTATATCAAATCCTTCCATTGGCGCTTGCAATTCCCGAACAAAAAAGGGTAGTGCACTTTGTATCCTCGATAATACTGGGAATTGCACTGGAAATGATGATTGGGTTTCTTCTTGTTGGCGACAGACTGAGTCAATAGGCCGCGCACAACTGTGCAATCTTCCTGCGGCTCAGGTTGTCACCCGCATTTAGAATAGCCGCAGGACAAGCACGTGGCGCAATTGTCCATATTCACCACTGCTT
Organism: Lysobacterales bacterium; assembly: GCA_009692275.1. Taxonomy (GTDB): domain Bacteria; phylum Pseudomonadota; class Gammaproteobacteria; order Xanthomonadales; family SZUA-36; genus SHZL01. The sequence goes on from SHZL01000056.1 coordinate 5,758, forward strand.
TGGTATTGCACTTGTTACATAGCTTGGCGGAAGCCGGATAACCGGTCCCTTCCGCCGTATCCGGGGGGCCACTGTTAAGTGCCGCCCGGACTGAGTCTGCGGCTTCGGCTTCGGCTCGTTTCTGTTTGAGTATCAGTTGTTGTTGCTGCGACAACTCCTCTTTTTCCATGAGTCCGATCTTGCGCAGATGGTGCTCAATCACAGCACCGATATCAGCAATGATCGACGGCATGAATTTACCACCGGGTTTCCAGTACCCGCCCTTGGGGTCGAATACGGCCTGAAGCTCTTCAGCAAGGAACGTGACATCGCCGCCTTTGCGGAACACAGCGGACATCAGTCTCGTGAGCGCAACAATCCACTGGAAATGATCCATGTTCTTGGAGTTGATGAAAATCTCAAACGGCCGTCGTTGCTCGTGCACTGTCCCGGGGTTCAAGATGATATCGTTGATCGTCACATACATAGCGTGATCATCCAACGGGGTCTTGATCTTGTAGGTTGAGCCTTCCAGCGCATCCAAGCCTTCCGGCCGGGCCACTTGTTCGGTCATGCGAATGATCTTGGCCGACTGACGTTCTTCCCGGGCGGCCGCTGCTGCGGCGCGGGCCGCTGCCTCTTCTTCCTTCTTGACGACTTCAAAGCCGACTATTTTCTTGTCAATACGGGTACTCATGACGCTCCTGACGGGGTAATTCCAGCGCCGAAAACACACCGGCGCCCTGACATTGAAAAGGCCATCTCGCGGGGCCTTGGGGGGATCAAGGATCGCCGATACATCCTTGTGATCGGCGACGCCGTGGTGCTCCCCATTCCTGAATTCTTTGTTCCTGACTTGCCTGACCGCCGAAAAAGAGGTGTACGTCCCTGTACGTAACACCTCCCTGCAATTTGACGGTAGCTATAACATCCCTAGCCGCCACTCTATCCCTAGTGAGCTTTTTTTATTATATTAGGTGTACGTCCTTGTACTTCGGTACACCTCCACTGTCCTGGTTCCACTCGCAGAATTTATCTTCAGAATTTACCGTAATACCCTTCTTTCAGCGCATCAAACAGGTTCGCTGCCGTATGCATCTCACCATCGTATTCAATTTCTTCGTTGCCCTTGACTTCAATTACCTCACCATCGTCCAGCACAAAGCGGTACTTGGTGTTTTCCAGGTCGCGCTCGTTGACCAGAACACCCTGAAACGCTTCCGGGTTAAAGCGAAAGGTTGTGCAACCTTTCAGGCCTTGATGATAGGCATAAGTATAAATGTCCTTGAATTCCTCAAAAGCAAACTCCGTAGGCACATTGGCTGTCTTGGAAATTGATGAGTCAACCCATTTTTGCGCGGCAGCTTGTATGTCCACATGCTGCGTGGGGTAAATATCCTGCGCAGTGACGAAATAGTCCGGCAACCTGCTAACGTCATCTTCCGCGTGCGGGATGGCGCGACTGTTTACCAGATGCCGGTATGCCAACAGCTCGTAACTGAAAACCTCGACCTTCTCCTTGGTCTTGCGCCCTTCACGAATCACATTACGACTGTAGTGGTGAGCGAAACTCGGTTCAATACCGTTGGACACGTTATTCCCGATGGATAAAGAAATAGTCCCTGTCGGCGCAATGGATGAGTGATGGGTGAACCGGGCGCCTTCTTCCGCCAGGGCGGTTACGAGGTCCGGAGCATACTTTGCGATTCGTTGCATGTAGCGGCTGTACTTTGCGTGCAATACCCGGCCAGGGAGCTTGTCTCCCAGCTCGTAGCCATCTGCCTTCATTTCCGGCCGGCGACGCAGCATGTCGCCACTGACTTCGAACTCTTCATTCATGATGGGAGCCGGGCCTTTTTCCCGACTCAAATCCAAAGCTTCTTCCCAACCAGCTATGGCCATTTCCCTGGAAACTCTTTCAGTAAATTCCAGGGATTGGGGCGAGCCGTATTTCATCCTCAGCATCGTGAGGGTCGAACCCAAGCCGAGAAAACCCATGCCGTGCCGGCGCTTGCGCGCAATCTCGTCGCGCTGCTTGCTCAAGGGCAGGCCATTGACTTCCACTACGTTGTCGAGCATCCGGGTGAATATCCTGACCACCTTGTGGTATTCATCCCAATTAAATCTGGCATCTTCGGTGAATGGCTTTTCCACAAACCGAGTGAGATTGACCGAACCCAGCAAGCAGGCCCCATAGGGGGGCAAGGGCTGCTCGCCACAGGGATTGGTCGCACGGATGTTTTCGCAAAACCAGTTGTTGTTCATCTCGTTGATTCGATCAACGAGAATGAAACCCGGTTCGGCAAAATCATAGGTGGATGACATGATCATGTCCCACAACCGACGTGCCGGGACAGTTTTGTAGATCCGGCAAGCCACCAATCCGTCATCACGCGTGACATAGCCTTCTGTCTGAGGCCATTCCCGCCATTGGATACGGGTTGGATCGCCCAGATCCATGTCTTTCGCTTCGTATTCGTTGATGGGAAACGCGAGAGGCCAGACCGTGTTTTCCTCAACCGCTGTCATGAACTCATCGGTAATCAACAAAGAGCAGTTGAACTGGCGCAAACGCCCATCTTCCCGCTTGGCCCTGATGAACTCCATGACATCAGGGTGTCCTATTTCAAATGTCGCCATCTGCGCCCCGCGACGACCGCCCGCCGAAGACACCGTGAAACACATCTTGTCATAGATGTCCATGAAACTGAGCGGACCTGAAGTATAAGCACCTGCTCCGGAAACATAAGCGCCTTTTGGCCTCAGGGTAGAAAATTCATAGCCGATGCCACAACCTGCTTTCAGGGTGAGGCCGGCCTCGTGAACTTTTTCGAGGATTCCGTTCATGGAATCCGTGATGATTCCGGACACCGTACAATTGATGGTGGAAGTGGCTGGCTTGTGCTCCTGGGCACCGGCATTCGAAGTAATCCTGCCGGCTGGAATTGCTCCTCTTCGCAAAGCCCAAAGAAACAGCTCGTTCCATTTTTCCTTTTTTTCCGGAGTCAGCTCAGCGTCAGCCAGTGCACGTGCAACGCGTTTGAACGTGTCATCAATTGTTGCGTCAATCACGTCCCCTGTTTTCGTTTTCAGGCGGTATTTCTTATCCCAAATATCGAAGGACGCCTCCTGCAGGGGAATTTCTTGCGAATCAATACTAAAGACTTCGGCTTGCACGCTGCTCATCACTTCTGCCATGTAATTCTTTGGTTTTATTAATTATGAGACACAATTTATTGTGCGCTAGTTTTTTTTTAGACACAAGATATTGTGTCTGCGGGGGTAAACAATACGCGCATGGATTGTGGCTGTCAAATCCGAATTTGTTGCGGAAATTCACCAAATAAACCAGTTATTTTGTATATTTTTCATTGCATTACTGGATTTTCGGTATGATCGGTTCCCCTCGCTGCGCAGTGGCGGGCAGCAGAAATCCGCGCCGTGGTTGCATTTCGTTCTGCCGCAAATGCGGCGAATGTTTTGTCAGCTTGACCAGGCAGCTTCTGCAACATCAGGGTATTTAGCATGTTCAATGTCATTTTGTATGAACCGGAAATTCCACCCAATACGGGAAACATCATCCGCTTGTGTGCCAATACCGGAGCACGGCTGCACCTGATTGAGCCCCTGGGCTTTGATCTTGACCAAGCCAGCGTAAAACGCGCCGGGCTGGACTATCACGTCCTGGCTGAAATTTCCCGGTACCCGGACTGGAATTCGTTCCAGCAGCGCAACCCTGCCATGCACCTTTGGGCTTTCTCTACACACGGAGCGCTGCGCTACGATCACGCAAAATTTCAAATCAGCGACGGGTTGGTTTTCGGACCTGAAACAAGGGGGCTTCCGACAGCCATATTGAACGAAGCAGGTGTATCCCGTGTTTTGCGTCTGCCCATGCGTAGCGAGAGTCGGAGCATGAACCTTTCCAATACCGTTGCCGTAGCCCTGTTTGAAGCTTTGCGTCAGACGGGTTTTTCAACCTTGCTATAAGGGACAGGCAACTGCAGTGCAGGGAAGTTTCCAGCCGAATTGCTCAGCCCGAATTAAGGAAGCTCTGAATAATTCAGAGTTTCCTTAACAGTCAACTACTCTCGGACTTTTGTTCCCGGGATAGCAGCTCCCGAACACACTGCCTCGGGTTCAGTCCCAGATGAATGATTCCGTAAACCTGTTCCGAAATAGGCATTTCAATATTGTAACGTTGAGCCAATCGCCAGACTTCGGCTGATGTGCTCACGCCCTCAACTACCTGGCCAATCTCTTTCACCGCGGTGTCCACGGATTTCCCGGCACCGAGGGCAAGCCCAAGACGCCGGTTGCGCGAAAGCTCACCCGTGCTGGTTAACACCAGGTCCCCAATGCCAGCAAGACCAATCATGGTTTGGTCGCGCGCGCCCAGCGCCCGACCTAATCGCATCATCTCGGCCAATCCTCGAGTTATTAGCGCAGCCCTTGCATTGTTACCAAAGGACAAGCCATCGGATATTCCAGTTGCTACAGCCAGCACGTTCTTGACCGCACCGCCCAATTCGGCGCCGACGATGTCAGCGCTGGTATAGGCACGAAAACTCCCCCCATGCAGGGCCTGGGCTATTTTTCTGCAGTATTTCTCATCCGTGCCGGCTACCGTGACTGCAGTAGGCAGTGATCGCGCCACTTCCAGTGCGAAAGAAGGACCGGTGACAACTGCGAGAGCCCGCTCCTTGCCCAATCGGGACTGGGCTGCCTGATGCAGGAACCGTCCGCTCCCGGGTTCCAGTCCCTTGCTGGCCCAACTCACGCCCTGGCCGTCGCGCAAACTCGCGGCAACGTTATCGAGCACGGCAGTAAACGCACTGGTAGGCACGGCAATCAGTACTTCATCCGTGGACGCCAGCGCCTGTTCCAACGTGCTTTCGAAAGCAAGGTTTTCCGGGAAGGCAATACCGGGCAGGAAACGTTCGTTTCTGCCACTTTTCTTCATTAAAGCAACATGCTCTGGAGATCGCCCCCACAGCACGCAATGGGCTCCACTCCGCGCCAGTTGCATGGCCAGGGCGGATCCCCAGGACCCGGCACCGAGAACGGCAATACGAATGGCTTTGTCCCCGGAGGACTCGTCGGTGATTTCAGCCACCATGCGACGCCGTATCAATTATTGCCTGGAAACTCCGCCTTAACTGCGGCGCCGCTTTCCTGGCCACCCGCAGCTGCTTCACCCTGCTGTTTCATCAAACCCTGCATGCGCTGGGCATAAAGTTGCTCGAAATTTACTGGCTGCAATGTCAATGGCGGGAAACCTCCATCTGCAACCAGGTCGGAAATCGCCCGGCGCGCGTAGGGAAACAGGGTGCCAGGGCAAAGGATGTTCATCACAGCATGAGCCTGCTGCTCGCGGAATCCGGTGATGTGGAAAATGCCCGCTTGCGCCACTTCAGCCAGGTAGGCCGTTTTCTCGCCCAGGGTAGCAGTTACCGTAACCGTCAAGACCACCTCGTGCAGGTTTTCTCCAAGATCATCCACCCGCTGAGCGAGGCTCATTTTCACATCCGACTGCCCCTGCTCCTGAAAAATTTCCGGTGCATTGGGTAGTTCGAATGAGACGTCTTTCACGTACAGCTTGTGGATGAGGAATTGTGCCGCCGTGGTTTCTTCCGGAGACACTCCCGGATTTGCGTTTTGCTCTTCTGCCATGTTTTCATCGCTCTGTTAATGGTTTTTGCTGATCACGCCCGGTGATTGCAGCTTCGGTGGATTATCCCATCTGGCCCATTGGATGGCCAGCTTTGGCGTTTTTTCAATTGACTGGGCAAATAGCCAGCGTACGTAAGCTCAGGCCTGATTGGCTATTTCCGGGTTACCGGATATTGATCAGCGATCCACTGGCCCATACCGCCCTTTAATACCGCAACGTTTTCGATACCGCTCTTCCTCAGTTTTGCTGCAGCCAGTAATGCCGTCTGGCCGGTTTTGCACACCAGCAGAACCTTGGAGTCCTTCATTTTCAGCACCTCGGCGTCAGGATCTGTGATTCTGGACATGGCAATATTGCGGGCGTTGACGATGTGGCCTTTGTTGAAATCAATTGCTGCGGAGACGTCCACAATGGCAGCAGCATCATTCATCCACACCACAGCCTGGGCTGTAGACAACTCCTTTATACCCTGGGCCTTGCGGGTGATTTCAGACCAGGCCAACAGGCACAGCACCGCAACGAATCCGCTGGCAAGCAGGGCGTGAT
>SHZL01000057.1 GCA_009692275.1 Lysobacterales bacterium
CACGGAAGGCAGAGGAGAATTGCGCGAAGCGAATGTCTCGGCGCGCCCCAGGATGGCGCAATTGGTGACGATCAGTGGAATGAAAATGCCCAGCACCTGGTACAGGTCAAAAAGCCAGGCTTGCATCAGCAACTGGATGACCGTCACAACGGACGCAATGATCAGTACGTATATTGGAATCCTGATTTCCGCACCAGGGATGCCCCGCAGCAAAGATATGGCAAGGCTGGAAAAAACCAGGGCCAGGGTGGTTGCAATTCCGAGGGCAAAGCCAGTCACTACCGTGCTGGTCACTGCCAGCAAGGGACACAGCCCGAACAGGACCACGAGCCCGGTGTTGTGCAGCCAGAAGCCATCCAGGAAGATTTTCCGGTAGCTGCTCATCGTGGCTTTGCGACCTCCAGGCTATCCTTAGGCTGTGCGAAAACCAGGTCTTTGTTGGCGGCAAAATACTCCAGTGTCATGCGGACGGCTTTTACAACCGCACGCGGGGTGATTGTGGCTCCGCTGAATTGGTCAAATTCCCCCCCGTCGCTTTTTACTGACCAGCCTTGCTTCCCCGGGTTGGACAGTGATCGTCCGGAAAACTGGAGTATCCAGTCACTCCTGGTGGTTTCAATCGGGTCACCCAGGCCAGGCGTTTCCTTATGTGATAGCACTCTCACCCCGGTCAGGCTGCCGTCAAGATTGATGCCAATCAGCAAGTTTATGTCACCGTTGTAACCATCCGTCGCAGCGAGCCGGAAAATTGCTGCGACAGGTTCAGCGTCCATCCGCGCGCGGTACACCGTAACGGTTTGCCCGGAAGGAAACCACGTGGCGTCACGAAAGCTGTAGCGGTCTTCGTGCAGGGCATTGTCGTACCGGCTGGGCGGCAGCAACTGGCCCAATTGCACCAGGGCAGCACGGCGCTCCTGGTTTTCTATGCGCTGGCGTGTCAGCTGATTCACCCCTGCCAGCAGGCCGGTACCCATCATGGCGACCAGCCCCAGGGTCAATGCGTTGCGCCACGCCGGGCCGGGTTTTGGCAGATCCTGCTTAGCCCCCATAAATTCTCGGCCGGGTATACCGATCAATCAGTGGCGCCGCCATGTTCATCACCAGTACCGCAAAGGCCACGCCATCCGGGTAAGCACCCCAACGGCGGATCATCAGCGTCAGGATGCCAACGCCGGCGCCAAATATCAGTCGGCCGCGCGGACTGGTACAGCCACTGACCGGATCGGTGGCGATAAAAAATGCACCCAGGACAATGGCTCCGGAGAACACGTGCTCCAGCGGTGAGGGATTGCTGCCCGGGTCCAGCAGGTAACCGGCCAACCCCAGCACTATGACGCTGCCAATCATGGCCGTGGGCACTTGCCAGGAGATCACCCTGCGCCACATCAGCCAGATACCACCTGCTGCAAAGCCATTCGCAATCCACTCCCAACCCCGGCCGCCGAGATCGCCAAACGTTTGCAGCTGGCGCGCTTCCGCGATGGTCTGCCCACTGGCAACGCTGGTGCGAATGGTGTCGAGCGGGGTGGCCCGGGTAATTGCATCCCAGGTCATTCCGGCAGGAGGCTGCCCGCTTAATATGGCCCAGAGGCCGTCGAGAAAACCAATGTCAGTGGGCGCAATCGAGATCGGGGGCAGCCACTGAGTCATCGCTTGTGGAAAGCTGATTAACACCACGGCGTAGCCCACCATGGCCGGGTTGAACACGTTGTGACCCAGTCCTCCGTAGAGATGCTTGGCCATGACGATGGCGAAAAACATGCCCACGCAAGCTATCCACCATGGGGCCAGGGGTGGCAGGCACAAGGCGAACAGGACTGCCGTCACAACGGCACTCCAGTCGTTCAGAAACAGTGCCACGGGTTGTTGCCGGAGCTTGAGCATCAGCGTTTCGAACAACAGTGCAAAACCGGTTGCCAGCAGGATTTGCAACAGGATACCGGTGCCAAAGAACCAGGTGTAAGCAATAACGCCCGGGCACAGTGCGTACAGTACCTGTCGCATGACTTCACCCACCGTGCTGATGGGTGGGAGGTGGGGTGCTGCGCCAGTGGTGAATTTCCGGTTCACGCTGGACCCTGGCCCATAGTGCCGCCGGTCACGCTCGTGCGGTCCCGCAGAGCCTGCTTTTTCTCGCCCAGGCGGCGTTCGCGGTCCTGCTTGAGTTGCTCCAGCCGCGCTTCCCGCGCCAGGTAGCGATCCCTGGCCAGGTTGGACTGTGACCGCTCCATGGCCAGCAATTGGTGCTCAGACTTGCCGAACCGGAACCATTCCGCCAGGGGTATATGACTGGGGCAAACATAATCGCAACAACCACACTCAATGCACTCGCCAAGCCCGGAGTCAGAAGCATCATCCAGCAGGTCGTTGCGAATTTGCCAATTGAGCGTCTGGGGCAGGAGCAGTGCCGGGCACACGCGGGCGCATTCACCACAACGGATACAGGGCATTTCCGCTTGATCGGACTGTATGTCCCGGTTGCTCAGTACCAGGATGCAATTGGCCGCTTTAATCACCGGATTCTGGTCTGAGGCCAGGGCATATCCCATCAGCGGCCCGCCCAGGACCAGGCGGGCAGCGTCGTGGGTGTAGCCGCCACACGCATCGACCAGGGTGCTGATCGGGGTACCAATAAGGGCCAGCAGGTTATGCGGCCGTTTCACGCCGTTGCCGGTGACCGTCACGATGCGCTGAACCAGCGGCTTGCCCTCCGTCACTGCCTCGGCAACGGCTGCCGCGGTAGCCACGTTCTGGCATAACAGGCCGAGCTCAGGCGGCCTGCAGCCGGCCGGAATTTCAAGGCCGGTCAAAACCTGGATCAGCTGTTTTTCGCCGCCTTCGGGGTAAATCGTGCGCACCTTTACCAGGCGCATGTGGGTGCAATCTGCGTTGCTGATGGCAGCCTGCAAGGCGCTGAATACTTCTTCCATCTGGTCTTCGATAGCGATGATGACCTGCTCGGCCGCAACAGCCTTTTGCAGGATAAGAGCGCCGAGCACGACCTTGTCCGGTTGCTCGCGCATCAGCATTTCGTCGCAACTGATATACGGTTCGCACTCTGCGCCATTGAGGATCAGCGTGTGTATTCCAAAGTTTCGCGCTTCCTCCACTTTCCTGCTGGTGGGAAATACAGCCCCGCCCAAGCCGACTATGCCGGACTCACAAAGCCGCTGCCGGATCAGTTCCGGATCCGCAGATTGCCAGTGCTCCATTGGCTGCAGCCGGGTCCACCGGTCCAGGCCGTCTGGTTTCAGCACAACGCATAAGCCTTCCAACCCTGAAGGATGGGTTATGGCCTGCCGCGCGATGGCAGCAATGGTGCCCGAGGTTGGTGCATGCACATACCCGATGGATGGCTCATTGAAGCGCGCAACCGGCTCACCTTTAAGGACGTGCGCCCCGGTCCCAACCAGGGGGGTCGCTTCCGGTCCGGCGTGCTGCATCAACGGGATGTAAAGCCGCGGAGGTATCGCAACAGACTGCACCGCAACCTGGCAGGAGGCTTGCTTGTGGTGGTGCAAACGCAAACCGCCGTGAAAATGAAACAGGCGCTTCCCGGCATTCCGCGCACGTTCGACCGCGCTGTCCTGCATCACGACGCTCCTGCTGCCAGGGCTGGCCTTGGCCGGCGACGCCGGTCAATCGCCTCAGGGATCTCCATTACGATGCAATCGACCGGGCAGGGCGGAAGGCACAGTTCGCAACCGGTGCACTCGGCTGCGATCACGGTATGCATCTGTTTCGTTGCGCCGAGGATGGCATCAACCGGGCAGGCCTCGATACACAAGGTGCAGCCTATGCAGACCAGCTCATCGATTACGGCCACGGCAGCGGGTTTTTCCAGCCCATTTGCGGGGTTCAGGGGCAAGGGTTCCCGTCCTAGCAAATCAGCCAGGGCCCTGATGCCGGCTTCGCCGCCGGGTGGGCACTGGTTGATTTCGGCTTGCCCGGCAGCTATGGCCTCGGCATAAGGACGGCAGCCCTTGAAGTTGCATTTCCCGCATTGTGTCTGTGGCAGCAAGCGGTCGATGCGGTCCACGATCGGGTCCGTTTCTGCGCGAAGACTCTTTGCGGCCCATCCCAGGCCCAGCCCGCAAACTGTTCCAAGCAGGCCGATTGAAAAAATGGCAAGGGACATCAGGCTGGCCTGGTCACAACCTGGCCAGCCCGGTGAAACCCATGAAGGCCAGGGCCATCAGGCCCGCAGTGATCAGCCCAATGGGGGATCCGCGAAACGGCTCGGGAACATCTGCAAAAGCAATGCGTTCACGCATGGCGGCAAACATCACCAGAACCAGGCCGAAGCCGGTGGCTGCGCCGAAACCATAAAGCGCTGACTGCACAAAATTGTGCTGTTGCTGCGCATTGAGCAGGGCGACGCCGAGCACCACGCAATTGCTTGCGATCAGGGGCAAAAAAATGTGGAGTATCCTGAACAGCACCGGGTTGGTCTTGCGCATGATCAATTCAGCCAGTTGCACGGTTACGGCAATGACCAGGATGAAACTCAAAGTGGACAGGTATTCAAGCGAGTAGGGCTGTAGCAGGTAGTGGAAGACGAGGTAACTCGATGCCGAAGACAGCGTCAGCACGAACATGGTTACCACCGACATGCCAATGGCGCCTTCCAGTTTGTTCGAAACGCCCATGAAAGGGCACAGGCCGAGGAATCGCGCCAGGACAAAATTGTTGGCCAGTACGGTGCTTACCAGGATCAGCAGGTAGTCCTTCATGAGCGCCAGCGATTGGAGCCTTCCTGGAGACTGGTTTTCACGTTACACGCATGCCAGGAGTGGCGCCTGAATCAGGTGAGAGTATGAATACCCCGCCGCTACCGTCGCTCGCAGCCAGAACCATGCCCTCCGACATGCCAAATCGCATTTTTCGAGGTTTGAGGTTTGCCACCATGACGGTCATTCGACCCACCAGGTCAGCCGGTTCGTAGGCCGACTTGATGCCCGCAAAGACAGTCCGGGTCTCGTTGCCAAGGTCCAGTGTCAGCTTGACCAGCTTGTCGGCCCCGGCTACCGCTTCAGCATTCCGGATAAGGGCAACGCGCAGGTCGACTTTGGAAAACGTGTCAATTCCAATTTCTTCCGCCAATGGCTCCAGCACTTTTGTGCTTTCGCTGATGGCCGGCTCCAGTGCTTTCATGGCTTCACGGGAATCCTCAATGATCGCCTCTATCTTGAGCGGATCAACACGGGTCAGTAAAGGCGTGAAACTCCTGATTTCACAATCCAGCAGGGGCTGGTCAATGGCTTTCCAGTCGTTCAATTCCCGGCCGAGGAACATGGCCGCCCGCTCCGCGGTGAAAGGCAATACGGGTGCGAGGTAGGTCATCAATACGCGGAACAGGTTAATGCCCTGGGTGCAAATACCATGAACCGCAGTCAACTCACCTTCCTGCTTGATGCGCTGCCACGGTTTGGCCTCATCGATATAGCGGTTGGCCTCATCGGCGAGCGCCATGATCAGGCGCATGGCGGCCTGGAAATTCCTGCCTTCAAATTCTGCGGCAATTGCCGTGCGCTGAGTTACAAACGAGCCGTAGAGCGCCGGGTCGGGCAGGCTGGCAGCCAGCTTATTGTTGAAACTGCGCTGGATGAATACGGCACAGCGGCTGGCAATATTGACGACCTTGCCCACAACATCTGCGTTAACCCGCTGCACGAAATCCCCCAGGTTGAGGTCGATATCGCCGGTGCCGGGGCCCAGTTTGGCGGCAAAGTAGTAACGCAGGTAATCCGGCTCCAGGTGGTCAAGGTAGGTCCTGGCGCGGATAAATGTACCGCGCGACTTGGACATTTTTGCGCCGTCTACAGTAAGGAAGCCATGTGCAAATACTGCAGTGGGTGTCCTGAACCCTGATCCCATCAACATGGCAGGCCAGAACAGGGTATGGAAGTAGACGATATCCTTGCCGATAAAGTGGTAGAGCTCGGTTGCAGAACCAGGCTTCCACCAGTGATCGAAGTCGAGTCCCGCGCGATTGCACAGTTCCTTGAAACTGGCGATATAGCCAACCGGCGCATCTACCCAAACGTAAAAATACTTGTCCTCGGTGCCGGGTATGCGAAAACCGAAATAGGGCACATCGCGGGAGATATCCCAGTCCCGCAGGCCATCGGTAAACCATTCCTGTATCTTGTTGGCAATTTCAGGCTGAAGTGCGCCGGAGCTCATCCAGGTTTTTAGCACCCCCTCGAATGCAGAGAGGCGCACGAAGTAGTGTTCGGACTCCCGCACCACCGGGACGGAACCGCTCACGGCAGAACGGGGATTAATCAAATCGGTCGGAGCGTAGGTGCTGCCGCAGGACTCACAGCTGTCCCCATACTGATCTTCGGTGCCGCACTTTGGGCAGGTACCCCGGATAAACCGGTCCGGCAGGAACATGCCTTCCTGTTCGTCATACAGTTGCTTGATGTTGCGGCGTTCGATGTAGCCGGCCTCGTCCAGGCGCTGGTAAATCAATTCGACCAGTTCGCGGTTGATGTCAGTGTGCGTTGAGGAGTAGTTGTCGTAACTGATGCCAAAATCACGAAAATCGATCTTGTGCTCCTCGTTCATGCGCGCAATCAGCTGTTCCGGCGAGATTCCTTCGGACCTGGCGCGCAGCATGACGGGTGTTCCATGGGCATCATCAGCCCAGGCAAAATAGCATTCATGGCCCTGTGCACGCTGAAATCGCGCCCAGATGTCCGTCTGGATGTATTCCAGCATGTGCCCGAGATGCATGTCTCCGTTGGCATACGGCAATGCGCTGGTCAGCAGGATTTGTCGCCTGGATTCACTCATCTGGTTTATTGTTTCTCGCTGACTCGGGACAGGTTTGGCACTGCATGCCGAATTATGTCACGGCGAGTCGATTATCTGTACTACCTGTCAGGTTCACCCATACCATTACGGTGCCAAGTCGATACAATGGCCGCTGTCATTCATGGCCAACAATGGGGAGCGCGAGAGGGTATGCCGATTTTGACTGAACAGATTGTCACTGACCTGGTGGCACGGGTGCAGGAGCCTGGCGGCGTCGATAACATTGTCAGCCTGGGCTGGCTGCAAGGTGTTGAAATTGAGCAGGATCGTGTAGCCGTGGACCTCAGGGCAGGCTATCCCATCGAAGGCATACGGGAGTTGGTAATTTCTGCGGTGCAGTCCGCTCTCCTGGCGGACTCGCGCATTGCCGGCGTCAGCGTAAACCTCAGCTGGCGTGTGTTTGCACACCAGGTCCAGGGCGACCTGAAGCCGATGAGCGAGATCAAGAACATCATTGCGGTAGCATCAGGCAAAGGGGGTGTTGGTAAGTCTACAACCGCGGTCAACCTTGCCTTGGCCCTGCAGGCGGACGGCGCCCGGGTGGGTATTCTGGATGCTGATATTTACGGCCCCAGTATCCCCCGCATGCTGGGAATTTCGGGGCGACCTGAATCTGACGGAAAAAGAATCGTGCCGCAGCAGGCGCATGGATTGCAGGTGATGTCCATTGGTTTTATGGTTGAAGAGGACACACCGATGATTTGGCGAGGGCCCATGGTGACTTCGGCCCTGCAGCAATTATTGACTGAAACCAACTGGAAAGGCCTGGATTATCTCGTGGTAGACCTGCCGCCCGGGACGGGTGATATCCAGCTAACGCTTGCGCAAAAAGTGCCTGTCAGTGGTGCAGTCGTGGTAACTACACCCCAGGACATTGCTTTGCTGGACGCACGCAAGGCGGTGCAGATGTTCCGCAAGGTTAACGTTACGGTGCTTGGCATCGTGGAAAATATGAGCACCCACATCTGCGGTCATTGTGGCCACGAAGAAGCCATATTCGGCACAGGTGGTGGTGAAAAAATGTCACTGGAGTATTCACTTCCGCTGCTGGGGCAGTTGCCTCTGGCCACCCGGATCCGCTCCGACCTGGACCACGGCACTCCAACCCTGGTGGCGGAGCTTGAGTCTGAAATCTCTGCCAGTTACCGGCAATGCGCGCGCAGGCTCGCCTCGTTGTTGGCACGACGGCCACGGAGCCTGGAGCTGAATCTGCCACAGATCAATCTGCAAAACCGCTAATACGCGCTGGCAATCGGGTGCCTTGAGACGATCCGGCCAGTTTTGCAGAAAATCGGAGTACAAAATGAGTATTAAACCCGACCGCTGGATCCGGCAGATGGCCGAGCAGCATGGAATGATCGAACCGTTTGAACCCGGCCAGGTCCGGCGCGCTGCAGATGGCACGGCACAGATATCTTATGGCACATCCAGCTACGGCTACGATGTCCGCTGTGCGCGTGAGTTCAAGATATTCACTAACATCAATTCCGCCGTGGTAGACCCCAAGCGCTTCGATGCCAACAGCTTCGTGGATTTCAGCGGGGACGTGTGCATCATTCCCCCTAATTCATTTGCCCTGGCGCGCACCATTGAATACTTCCGTATCCCGCGCACGGTCCTGACGATCTGCCTCGGTAAGTCCACCTATGCACGTTGCGGGATTATCGTTAATGTGACTCCGCTTGAGCCGGAGTGGGAAGGTCATGTGACCCTCGAGTTTTCCAACACGACTCCGCTGCCTGCAAAAATTTACGCCAATGAAGGCGTGGCGCAATTCTTGTTTTTCGAATCCGATGAACCTTGCGAGCTGTCTTATGCGGAGCGGGCAGGTAAATACCAGGGACAAACAGGTGTCACCTTGCCCAAGGCCTGAGCTTGCCAATAACCCGAGCTTGCCAAAAACGGCGGGCGAAGTTTAGCCGCCCGGGGGAGTGGCTCAGGGCATTGGCGGTTGTTGAATCAGGATCGCATAGGTGGAAAAAATCTCAGATCCTCTCTCAACCTCAATTTCCACCTTTGTGCCGGGCAGGGTAGAGGAGATCAGGAGGTTGAAGGCACGGATGTCATCGACCGCTGTACCATTCAGCCTGGTGATGGTGTCTCCTTCCCGAATACCGGCATTCCATGCCGGAGAATCATGCACGACGCTGCGCACGTGAATTCCGCCCTTGGCCTGGAGATCACCATACCGGCTGGATGACGGCAGATTGGAAAACTGCGCGCCCAGCCATCCGCGGCTGACGGAACCGTAATCGATGATCTGTTGCATTACGTTCTGGGCGATGACCATGGGTATGGCAAAGCCGATATTCTGCGCACCCTGGATGCTTCCCAGGTTTCTTGCGCTGATTCCGATGAGTTCACCGCGGGCGTTAACCAGCGCCCCCCCACTGTTGCCCGCATTGATCGCCGCATCGGTCTGCAGGAACCCATCGGCAGTTGGTGATCCGATATTGTCCCTGCCCGTGGCGCTGATGATGCCCATGGTAACCGTGTGGCTCAGGCCCAGTGCATTGCCGATCGCAAGCACAACATCGCCAACCCGCGGTGGTGGGTCCTGGGCGATGGGCACAGTTGGCAAACCGCTGAGGCTGACTTTCAACACGGCCAGATCGGTTTCGGGGTCAGAGCCAACCACCTGCGCACTGGCCAAACGACCATCCCATAAGGCAATCTTGATGTTCTGTGCGCCGCTGATAACGTGGTGGTTGGTCAGGACATAGCCATCCTCGCTTACCAACACACCGGAACCCATATCCCGGCGCATGCGGTAAAGGTAACGTTCACCCAGCTCCCGCTGAACTTCGGGCGAAACCGGCTGCGGGTCCAGGGAACTGGTATAGATGCTCACCACGGCCGGGGCTGCGCGGTTGACTGCATCTGCATACGACAGGGGCGCAGATGACGCAGAACTCTCCTGTGCAACTGGCGCGCCAGCTTCTTCCGGTTGCCGGCTCCGACTGAGCAGGGATGGCCACAGGTACACCACAAGAAACGCAATAGCCAGACCCGTGACAATGCAGCGCAGCACAAAGTCCAGTAATTCAGTAGTTTTTTTCATGCCATGTAATGTATTTGAAGTGCCTTTCGGCGAAATGATGTTCAACTTGGTGCATTCTATCGGTAAATGCGTTGTTTCGCATGGCACCTTTCGGATAAAATGAGGCGTTTGACCGGTTGGCTGACTATTCAGGGCAAGTATTTCCAGGCGCCTTGTCAGCAATACCAGCCCGTCTGATACAGAGAAGACTCGTTAAAGAGCCTCTTCCAGTTGGAGAAACAGATGTCAACAGAGGGCGTGAATAATGGGCGGCGCCGGTTTCTTATCGCCACTACATCAGCCGTCGGAGCGACCGGGGTTGGTTTTGCCTCGGTGCCATTCATCAAATCCTGGATGCCAAGCGCCAAGGCGCAGGCCATGGGAGCGCCCGTCACCGTAAATATTGAAGCCCTTGAAGTGGGACAACTCCTGAAAGTGCAGTGGCGCGGCCAAACCATTGGTATTTTGCGCCGCTCAGAGGAAACTCTTGCCTTGCTGCCTGAAGTAGATGATCGCTTGCGGGACCCGGATTCGCTGGAATCCGAACAGCCTCAGTTTGCCAAAAATGAAGCCCGTGCGTCCCGGCCGGAATTCCTGGTTGTAAACATGCATTGCACCCACCTTGGTTGCGTGCCGCAGTTGCTACCGGAGGTCAGGCCGGAGCCGTTTGATGGAGACTGGAAAGGTGGCTTTTTCTGTCCTTGCCATAAGTCCAGGTTCGATATGTCCGGGCGGGTATACCAGGGCGTGCCGGCTCCAAAAAACTTGCGTATCCCCCCATATAGTTACATCACCGACCAGACGCTCCTGATTGGTGTTGACCCCGCAGGAGAAGCGTAATGGACAAGCCGGCCAGCACGCTAAACAGGAAAGCGGGAGGGTTCATGAACTGGATTGATGAGCGCCTGCCAGTCACCCAGTTTTACAATGATCACCTGGCCAAATATTACGCTCCAAAGAATTTCAATTTCTGGTATTACATGGGCTCGCTGGCATTGCTGGTGCTGGTGCTGCAAATTATCACGGGTATTTTCCTGACCATGAATTACAAGCCCTCGGCCGATATGGCGTTCGCCTCGGTTGAGTTCATCATGCGAGATGTGGACTTTGGCTGGTTGATTCGCTACATGCACTCGACCGGCGCTTCGCTTTTCTTCATCGTGGTATACCTGCATATGTTCCGCGCCTTGCTCTACGGCTCACATCGCAAGCCACGCGAATTGCTGTGGGTGCTCGGAGTATTCATCTACCTTGCCCTGATGGCCGAAGCGTTCATGGGTTATGTGCTGCCCTGGGGGCAAATGTCCTACTGGGGCGCACAGGTGATCATTAACCTGTTTGGTGCCATCCCCGGCATCGGAGAACCGCTGACGGAGTGGATTCGCGGGGATTACTTCATTTCTGATGCTACGCTCAACCGGTTCTTTGCGTTGCACGTCATCGCCATCCCGCTTGCGCTGCTGGTGCTGGTTGTTCTTCACCTGGCGGCGCTGCACCAAACCGGCTCAAATAACCCCGACGGCATTGAAATAAAGAAATTCAAGGATGACAAGGGCATTCCTCTTGATGGAATACCATTTCACCCTTACTACACCGTGAAGGATATTTTTGGTGTTTCCATGTTCCTGCTGATCATGGCTTTTATTATCTTTTTCTGGCCGGAGGCGGGTGGCTTGTTCCTTGAACCTGACAATTTCGTACCGGCTGATCCAATGGTAACTCCAATTCATATCAAGCCCGTGTGGTACTTCACACCGTTTTACGCAATCCTGAAGGCAGTGCCCGACAAATTGATCGGCGTCCTGTTGATGGGTGCTTCGGTCGTGATCCTGTTTTTCGTGCCCTGGATCGATCGTGCGCCGGTTAAATCGATTCGCTATCGCGGCTTGCAATACAAAGTTATGCTCGGCTTGTTCGCCGTGGCCTTTGTTCGTCTGGGCATGCTGGGAATGGCGGAAGGAACGCCCAGCCAAACCATAGAGATGCGGGTCTGGACCTTCGTATATTTTGTGTTTTTCATCTTGCTCTTCTTTTTGAGCCCCAAAGAGAAAACCAAGCCGGTACCTC
>SHZL01000058.1 GCA_009692275.1 Lysobacterales bacterium
CACCTGCGCGTTATGATGCAAAGAATGAGCACCCGCTACGGTTTGGATGTCGACACGCGGCCACCGCGCATCGCGTACCGGGAAACCATTACCCGGCCGGCCGAAGGCCACTACCGCCACAAGAAGCAAACCGGTGGCGCAGGCCAGTTCGGCGAAGTATTCATACGCGTGCGTCCACTGGCCCGCGGCGAGGGATTCGAATGGGTCAATAAGGTCGTGGGTGGCGCGATTCCCAGCAACCTCATTCCCGCAGTTGAAAAAGGTGTACGCCAGGTGCTGGAGGAAGGCGCCATTGCCGGCTACAAAATGCAGGACCTGGAAGTTACCGTCTACGATGGCAAGTTCCACGCAGTGGATTCCAAGGAAATCGCCTTTGTTATCGCCGGCCGTCATGCGCTGATGGACGCGATACACAACGCAGGCCCGCAGATCCTCGAACCCGTGGTCACCATTGACGTCACGGTACCCGAGGCGCATATGGGTGATGTCACCGGCAACCTGGCCGGCCGGCGCGCGCGCATCAGTGGGACTGAAAGCCTGAGTGGCGGATTCCTCACCGTGCGGGCCGACATGCCGTTGAGCGGATTGACTGATTACCACACAGACCTCAAGAGTATGACCCAGGGCCAGGGCAGCTTCACCATGGAATTCAGCCACTACGACCCGGTGCCGCACGAGGTGCAGCGGGCCCTTGAAGCAGAGTTCAAGCCGCGGGATGCAGGCTGAGTTAAGCCAAGCATTTAAAATGCGGCTAGTTTATTGCGTTGCCAGGGCCGTAATCGTCAGGTCCAGAGCCAGCTGGACATCCCGTTCGTTTTTCGCCCCTGGGTCAAGGGCTATCTTGGATCCACCATAGATCTCCCTGAGATCACTCAGACCCAGATAATCGGGATGGTGGACTTCGCTTAGAGTGGCATAGGCAAAACAAGAACCAGCCCTGCACACAGACAACCGGTACACATGGACCGCCAGGTTTGTCTCCTCAATGCCTCCCATCAGTGAGTAGATTTCTTCAAAATCAAGGGATGCCTTGATTTCCCCGAAATAAAGGTTTTCCTTTACAACACACCAACCTTTGCGCGCGAAAACCTCGCCTATGGACCCCCCGGCAGTAATAGCCTGATGCTCTTGCTGAATCTGCACTGGAATAAGCTCGGGATAAACCACGACCGCCAAAGTCCGGGTAGTTTTCTGACTGCCCCGGGTGGTGTACAGACTTGATATGCGCACTTTCCCATCGTCCTGCAACACATCAATGCCGTAACTGCCATACTTCTGCTTGATGCGTTCACTGTTGAGAAGCGGTCGGGCATTTTCTGTTGATACGGCTTTCGCAGCCGGGTCATGATTATTTGACCAGCACGGGCTTACCGCCAGCACTCCCAGAACCACGGCAACGACCAAACCGTGAAGTCTTTTCATGGGAGCAACACGGTTTGCATCCTTACAACCTCATTTTTCAGGGGCTGGAGGGAAGCGGTAGAACACATGAACAAATTCCGCTTTTTCCGGAGCGTTACCTCTGTAGGGCCCGCGAGACCAGATCATGATTAATGAACCGTCATCGGCCTTGTTGGCCTGGACTTGAACCTGGAAGTTCACACTCTGCCCTTCCATCATTCCGTATTGTTCTTGTCTGCGGAATTTCAAAATACCATCTGCACAGGAAAAATCACCCTCGCTCATTGAAAATGAAGTGCTTTCAAAGGCCTCATTGGTCTCCACATAATCTTGTAACGTGAGGAATGAAGCACTGTCCTGACGTACGGAAATAGTACCCTTGCTCGCCGTCACTTCCGATGCGGAGACAACTTGAACCTCAGACAAGTAAAAGGGAAATAACTTATAAATCATAAAGGCGGCATACTCATCCGCATCTGTTCTCTTTCCATTTGGCCCAAACTCATCCGGCGAGTTGAGGTAAGTCCCGTATAGAACAGGACAGTCACCACCTGCAAAACGGCTGGATTCAAAGCGACCCCACCCTTCTGGAAGCCGAGACACTTCCGGGATCCTGATCTCCGGCGGCGTTGCACAGCCACACAACGACAGCAACACACAAATTAGTAAAGCCGGCTTCATCGTGCCTGCTCCGCAAAATACAGGAATCGCAAATAGTCAGGGAAAAGGGACGGCAGGACAATAGGCGTTGCCACAACTACATTGGCTGGATTAATAAAATACCCGATTGCCTTTTGTATTGGGCTGGTAAAGGTGATATTTGTTCCATTGCCGGTGTAGAAAAAAGATTGGTTGAAGGAATCGTGGACACCTGAATATCCTTCCAAAACGTAGTCGACAAATCCGCCTGGAGCGTACGGCCGATTGAACAATAACCCGGGACCGCCTTGTAACCCGCCCAATGGGCTCAGGTGCCGTCTGTTTGGTATGTAAAATCTGTCGAAAACTTCATCGAGTGGCATGCCTCTTTCAAATGCTGCCGCTGCACCGCTTTCCACCCAGGACTCCTCATATATTCTTTCTCCAGCGATTTTGTCCGTGATTCCTCTGAATCCAGGACTTTGTCCAATTTGGCCAGGAAACTGTTCAGATTGAGCCTTTTGGTAAGCCCTCAGTTTTACGGAGAGATAAGTCGCGGACGAAATCAGAGTGCCCAATATCAGTCCATCCTTGAATTTCTGCCCAAAAATTTCCGCGGAAACACCACCTGTAACTCCGTCTGCCGCGATCCGGTTTAGGGAGTAGGTGTTGCCAAAGTATCCAGCTACACCGCCCGTGAGGGCTCCGGCAAACGCACCTCTGACAGCACCCTTGAGGCTCCCGCTGACAATGGCGCCGCCCACAAAACCCGCTGCTGCGCCGCCGATGGCTGCAGAAGCGGTAAAGGCAGCGGTGGTCGCCACTCCTGCCGCAACCGATGGCATCAGGGAGAAAGCCCAGGCGGACGCTGCACCGAAGGTGAAATAACCAGCTACGGCCCCAACAATCACCCTGCCCCACTTCTTGATGAAATAACTGAGGCCGAAGTACCCCGAGGGATCAGTATACGAAAGCGGATTGTTGAACACGTAGGTATAGCGATTGAGTGATTGGCTGTTCCTGGGATCCTGCACGATCGGGTCGGCCTGCAGGAATCTGCCAATGCGGGGGTCATAGATTCGTCCGTTCATATGGATTATGCCGAGGCCATCGGCGTGTTCATGCCCGGTAAAGCCGCGTGTAGTAATTCCATTGGTCGAGAACATGCCTGCCGCAGTCAAGGGACCGGACCACGTCGTGTTGCGCCGTTCGCCGAAGGCGTTGAAGCTCATGCCGGATGAATCCGCGACAGTTCCTGAGGCCGTCGTTGTAGTGTGAATGGATCCGAGATGATCTTTGACCAGGTAGACCGTGTTTTGTACCCCGGTTGCCGGGTAGTAGTCAGCAACCGCGATGCCGGCCAGGCTGCGTTTGAAAAATGGGTTATTGCTGCCTTGCTGAATGCGCTCGACGCTGCCCAGGGTCCAGGTTGTCTTAACCCCGTCGACCGAATTGCTATCGATGCGTTTGATACGCTCATTGGCGATTCCATATTCGAACCTGGTAGATGAATTTTCCTTCACAATACTCGTGGCCTGGTCGAACAGGCTATAGCTGATTGCTCGCCCATCGCTGGATGTCAGTTGATTGCCGTTCGCATCGTAGGTGAACGTAATGGCCCCGGCCTGGGTGGCTGCATGCGGCCCTGCAGACAGCGGCCCATATTGGTAATTACCCACATCCGATTTGTAGCTGATGTTACCCGAGTTGGTGTAGCGCATGCTGAGCGTGCTCTGAAATACACCGCCATTCACGGACAGGAGCACTTGTTCCAGGCGATTAAGCACATCGTAATTAAACTTCTCCTGGAGATTGTTGCTGCGTGAGGTGTCATAGCGCAATGTGAGGTTGCCTGCTGTGTCGAACAGGTAGCTCACATATTGAAGTTCCATGCCATTGACATCGTAAGCCTCGAGGGTCTTTATCCTGCCTGATTGGGGTTGGTAGCTGGCAAATACCGCAACTCCGTTTGCTAACTTCATGTACGTGGGATTACCGCGTGCGTCCACACTTTGGATTTGCTGGTACGTTTTCCCATTCACACCTTCCCGCGCTTCCTGTACTTTTTCCAGGAAGCCCCGGGAGTTGTAATGAAATCGAACCCCGTTATCGCCCCCGGATGCGTCAAATTGCTGAAAAGGACGCCCGAACCCATCGTAGGTGGTTTCTTCTGCAAACTGCATACTGTCTACGGTGGTGCTAACCAGGCCGGGCCGGCCAAACGAATCGTAGCTGAACTGGCGTTGATGCAGCACAGCCCCTGCTTCACCGCTTCGATAAACTTGCTGCAAAATTGCTCCCTTGCCTTTAACCGTCTGCACCACGCTGTTGTTCCATGAGTATTCCTCGTGGTTTACCGTGGTGTAAATGTTGTCGCCCAGGCTGCTTACGCTGGTCAGCTCCCGCCGATGGATCACCCGCCCGAGCTGGTCATAGACAAGATCAATGGCCTGGCTCTTCTCATCCAGTTGCCGGGTCATTTCCCCCAGCGGGTTGTAGCCGTACTGCCAAAATCCTTTGTCCGGGTCATCCAGGCTGACCTTACGCCCGCCGAGATCAAACACTGCTGTTGTAGCTGCACCATCTACACCGGTAACTCGTACGAGATTGCCACCGGCATCAAATTCATAGCCAGTCTTGCCACATAAATGGTCATAGACCCGGGTGGTTTCGCCCAGTGCATTTCTTTGTTCCAGCCGTACCTGGCCGAGGCTGTTGGTGGTCCGCGTCAGGCGTGGTGTGCCTGCGATACAACCACCGGCCGAACTGTCGTAGTCATAGGTCATATCATCTCCATCGGCTGACAGTAGCGAGTCAACCCGCCCCAATGCATCGTATGCAGTCTGGTTCCAGTAGCGGCTTTCGGCCGCAAAGTAGGGTTCAGAAACCCGTTCCGGACGACCAGACTCATCATAGTAGCGATCGATATAAACGAACCGTCCATCAAAGCCCTGCGATGCTGAGCGAACTTCGCGACCCAAGCGATCAAAGCAGCGCTGCTGTGCCGGCCGCCCGTTGCCCGTCTCCACGGAGTAATACGCCGTATCGGCTGCGGGGCAATAACTGCCTGCACCGCTACGGCGAATGGTTTTGCTCATGGCGCCGGTCGCTACCCAGCTGATGAAAGGCCGTCCCATGAAATCCACTGCAGTTACCGTTGCAGTTCCATCAATGTCTTGCATGGCTAAAGCATTGCCCAAAGCATCCCACTGGGTAGTTTTCGCGGTCTGCTGGCTCAGGGCATTGCGCGGTTTTACTACGAAGCGGCCCAGGGGGTCAAAAGTGACAGACCTGCTACGCGGTGACATTCCGTATCCGGTCACGGTGGTCGTCAGCCGATTGCCAAATGGGTCGAGCGTATGTGCTGTGGTAACTTTGAAGGCAGTGCGGTTGGGTTCAACAATTTCCTGGCGCAACAGCCCTGTTTGAGCATCATAAGTAAGAGCCAGTTCACGCGTTATATTGGCGGTGCCAGCTCGGGATTGCGTGGTGAATCTGGAAGTCTCCTGCCCCAGTCGCCAGCGTGCCAGGTCCGTAGTGAATGTACTCTGAGTGGTAGTACTGGCAAAAACACTGGTGCCATCGGCATCGTAAGTCCGGGCTGCGATCTCGATTGCATTGCCATAGGTATCGAACTTTGTTGTTGTCAGGGTCTTGTAATCAAACACTCCACTCAGGGCATAAAAGCGTTGCACGCCGTTTTCAGCGAAAGGAAAAAATATCGCCTTGCCCGCCACGGTAGCAATGCGGCCGGCTTGATTGATCGAGTAGCTGAGCAAGGTAGTACCACTGGCTGTGGCAGGAGCTGCGGTCATCGCAGTCACGATGGGCCAGGTCTCGGGACTGATGGCCACCGGGTTGCTGATCGGGCCCAACTTGAGACCGGTGCCCACCAGCACCCGGGTAACATCAGCCGCCATTCCAACAAACGGAAAATCCTGCCGATAGCGAGTGTTGGTACGGATACGGGATTGCGGGTCATATGCCACCACCTCGCCAAAGCCGAGGAAGCCTCTGCCGCCACTTTGTAACTTGGCGCCAAGATAATGGTACTCAACACTGCTTTGTGCTTGCGCGTTGCCAAAAACCGGTGCGCCGCTCTGGACCTTGCTCACGACGTAAACGGGAGCAATCACGTCATGCACGGCAGAAAGCTGGCCCCAACGTGCGTTCTTTGAATCACGCATCCGGGTATAGACCACCGTGTTGCTCAGCGGCAAGTAATTGATGGTCGTGCGTGCACCAAAACCATCAGTAATGCCTGTCACCCCGTTGATGGCGCCCGCGCCCGAGGTGCTGGTGGTGTTCCCGCCGGGGTATACCCGGGTCGTGCTTGATTCAACCGTTCCAAGCGAGCTGCGGTCAACAAACAGGTTATCCAGGAATCCGTCGGCATTGATATCCAGAAAGGCGCTGACATCCTGCTGATCGGAATCGCCAAAGACGGTGCTGGTGGCCAGAGCGGCGGCGAAACCAGCGCCAAACCGGTTTTCGTGCATCACCCACTTGGCGCTGGCCTGTGCGGTGGCAGAGGGATAGATGAATTCCGGGAATCCATCGCCAGTGATGTCGACAAAGCGGGCACGGCTGCTCACCCCAAGGTCTGTCAGTTTCACGATCGGGATTGACGTAGCCAATAGACCTGCACCCGAATTGATCTGCGCTTGCCACTGGAAAAAAGCGTCCTGGTAGGCAACGTCGGCAAGGCCGTCAGCATTGACGTCCACAGGATGGATACGTTGCACGCGAGGTAACGCAGAGAACGGGCTGCAGGCATCAGAGACAGTACAGTCATCGCCCGTTGCGAGCAGATCACCCCGGACAAACGTGTAGTCACCGGCGGCTTTTAGCACGACATAAAAACTGGCCCAGGCGTATGACTCCCCGCTGGATGCCCTGGTGGCGGTTGCAGCGCTCTCATCAATGATAAACCGGGAGATGCGCGTTGGGCTGTTATCAGTGGTGCCGGGGGCTCTGGGAACACAGCCCGTACCACACTTTACATAACGCTGACTCAAGCGCACCAGCAAGTCGACAGCGCCATCACCGTTATAGTCAAACGGCCGCGCAAATGGTGCGCTGGTGGACGACTCATCGGCGAAGTGCGGGGCTTCAGTGTCGATGAACCAGCCACCGGTGGATTGTTCAGGAAACAAGTTTGTAGTCAGGTTAACGGTCAACACCTGCGCTGCGTCAAAACCTACGACACTCGAATTCACCGGTGAAAACCGGTTGTGCAACAAAACCAGTTCCGTGCCTCCGCCCACAACAGCCCTGCTGGTCACCAGGTCGGCGAGACCGTCGCCATCGAAGTCCATGATGCGCGCCAAAGGGGGGTTGGTGAGCCCGCAGCAGCTTCCGGATACACCGCTCGCAGCACCCAGCCCGGTGCCGTTTGACACCCGTGCCTGCCAACCACTCGTGGATGGGTAGATAACATCTTCAAAGCCGTCTGCATTCAAATCGATAGCCTGCAGCGCAACCGGAAGATTCGCAGAACCGTTGCCTGGGATGGTGTACGTGGTGGTGCTGGGCGCGCTGAAGCCGCCGCTGGCCAGCGCAACTGCCGTACGAAACACGAAAGTCGTTCCTGATTTTTCAGTGAGCAATAAATCGGGCCGGCCATCCCCACTGAAGTCCGCAAAAGCCAAGGCTGAATGCTGTACATTGAACACGCTTCCAACCTGCAGGCCGGAACTGCTGATACCGTTCCTGCTGTATTGCCAGTCGAACCGGGTTGGAGCAAAGCAATACAATTTCTGGGCGTTGTTGCACTCCGTGACAGATTGCAGCGCCATGCGGCCGTAGCCGTCGGTGCCGTAATCCAGGTGCCAGGAACGCAATGCCACCAGCGCACTTGCGGAGTTTATCCGGGCCAGAGAATCAATCCGTTGCAGCCAATGGTTCTGCACCTGGGAACCGCCCGCTGCAGCCGTTTTCACTGCGTCTGACCGCCCACTGGTATAGATGAAATCAAGCTGCGCATGCGGCAGGGTTCCAGAGGTGCTGTTCCCCGTGTATTGAATGGATGCGAGCATGTACTCAACCGGGCCGCTGGCACTGCCGGATTGTTCGGAGTAGAGGTGATTGACGTAGTTTCCGGCCTGGTCGGCGGTCTTGTTCAGCGCCCAGGTGAGCACGGTCTGTGCGTCTGTTGCGGACCGCGCCTCGATGCGCGAATCCGCGCTGGAGCCGTATTGGCTGATGTTACCGTTCTTGTGCCATACGGTGAAATATGCCGGGCCGGCCCCGGCGATGCCGTACGAAACCACTTTGTCGAAAGTGTCCAGTTCCGCCCGATACTCGGTACCGTTGGCTCCATAGGCGCCCGCGGTTGCGATCAGGCGACGACCGTCGAGACAGAATCGGTCAGAAGCACTGAGCGTGATTCCAACTGGCCGTTTTACACCATCCTGCTCTATGGTCTGGGGGCAACGACTGATGACGGAAAGGCCGCCCAATGATCCACCCACACCCAGATGTCCATTACCTGCCTGGCTGGACCAATCAATACTGACGTGTGGCGCAAGCCCACCAGATGCAGGCGCGGTAAGCAAGGGAATCGAGTAATTCGCATTGCCGGATACATCCACCCGAAAAAATCCTGCCGTGGAACCGACCCGGGATGAAGCCGCATCAACCGTCATGTCCGGCGCACCAACCGGGGCGGGCGGGTCTTCGGGGTTGGCCGCCACAGTAACCGTAAGAACCAACGGCTGCGATACTTCACCGCATTGCGGATATCCATCTGCCAGGCGAGTGCAGGCCTGGACCAGAAAGGTGTACTTGCCTTGCTCCGTTCGTAACACCTGTAGTTGCGGCTGATCGGTATAGCTGACCTGACGGGCACCGGCGTGCTCTTCAGTAACCCTGAACAGCGCAATTGGGTCATCGCCAATAACAGACCACTTCAGGGTGGCAGAGCCATCGGCACTGGCCAACGCAGTCGGAGAAACCCAGGCAGGCTCTGACTGTGCGCTGACCTGAGCCGGCATCACGGTTGCCAGCAGGATCAACAACAGCGGCGCGGCGCTGCGACTTCCTGCAAGCAGAATTTTCACGGCGAGTTTCCACGCCCGCCCTTTGCCCCTTGGTGCGATCATGACTTTCCCCTGTTGCGGCAGACAATGCCGGGTGAAATAAAACGTTCACCAGAACTACTGCAGGGTCACGGGGGTCGTCTATGGCAAAACAGGAGAAACGTAAAACGAATGGGAAATACCTACACGGACTGGATGGCGCGTCCTACAAAATCCCAAAAATATGAAGCCAGTGAATTGAAGCCAAAAAACTGAGGCCAAATAATTGAGAGAACAAAATTCCGGTCAGTTGGCGACGTTTGCCCTGAGCCAGGTCAGCAAGCTCCAGGCCGGCGCCTCCGTTACAAACCAATTGGAATTGCTTGCATCGATGGTGCGGCGCTGTGCGGCAACGCAGATGGAAACCGCCAGTCGCGTGCACGCCAGGGGCAACAACACCGCTCGCTCTGCTGCAGACAAAGGCCGCACGGATTCATAGCCGCCGATGACCTGCTCTGCTACCGCCAGCGGATCCGGCACATCCATCATCTGGTAGGCAAGGCAGATCGCCAGTTCGCACACGGTGGGGTTGTAACAACTGTCACCAAAATCCAGCAGTCCGCTGACCTGGCCCGCGGTGATGCGAATGTTTTCCGGGTTGCCATCGCCGTGGATAAACTGCCATGGAAGTGTGGCTAAGGCGGGACAGATTTTTGCGGTGAACTGAGCAAATGCCCAGGCGAGTAATTCGTGGCGTTGGGGATCGTCGAGCAAGGCCAATTTCCCCTGATGCTGGCCGGCATCGGCCAAATCCCAGCGATGCTTGCGATGGGCGGCGGGGTGATCAAAATGAGCTACCGCCTGATCGAACCTGGCCAGAGATTTACCCAGGTCAATGCGCAAATTTCCTGATATATCAGAAATGTCTGAGAGGTTAATGCCAGACACATAATGTAGTAATCTCAATCGTTTATCCTGTTCATTTTGAATATTACTATGAACATTAATTCGCGTTTCAATTTTCCCGTTCAGGTTCTTGATGATTGCGGGTAAATCCAGGCCCATTTGCGCCTTTCCGGCATGTTCCAGGGCCGCGAATTCCATCTCAACTACCTCCGACGGCATGTCCGGCCCGGCGATCTTGGCAATCACGCACTGGCCATCATTGGCCGTCACCAGGTAATTGAGATTCTCTCCCGGAAGGCGACTGAGCGTCCCCTCTATACCGTACTGTTCGCGAATCTCCGTGCGCACGATTTCACGCATATCGTCAAGTGAATTCTGTTCGTTCATGGCGAGGTGTTACCGGTTTTCATCCCATGGTGGATGGTATGCAAACCGGTCTAGTCAGCTTGCAGACGTTTGAGCCTGTCGGCTTCACTCGCCAGCACCGCCCGCTGTGGTTCAGTGGGTGGCGCATCCACGTGTTCCAGATCAATGGCGAGAGCGGTGAGCGCCGTGGCTATGGATTTGGGCGTATCGATACCGGGCTCTGCTTGGTGCTCTTCTTTGGGCTCTTTCGTTTCCGCGGCAAGCGTTACCGTGCGCTGCAACACCGCCGCTACTTCCTGCTGGAAGCTCAGCAGTTCGGCCAGTTCCTGATCGGTGGTGGTGACGCGCGGGTCCATCACCACGGTCAGTTGCTGTTCAGTCGATTCATTCCCGACGCTCAGGCGCACCGTGTATTTCCCGGGCAGAACAAAAGCGCCCTCCGGCAGAATGGGGGTTTCGATTTCCGGCACGGCGGCAATGGAATACTCCGACTCCAATGTCGGCGGCGGAGCATAACGCAGGTTCCATACAAAGCGATGATGGCCCGGAGTGGCCGCCAGGGGCTGTGGGTCGCCCAGCCAGGTCTTGGCGAAATACACTCGTGCATTTGGCTTCGGCGGCAGGCTCTCACTGTCAAAACTCTGGATCACGCTGCCATCGCTTGCGAGGATCTCGAGGCGCACGGGACCGCTAAAACCGTCCGGCAGGATGTAGTCCAGTATCGCTCCGGCCGGCGGATTCTGGCCGGTGGGTTCTTCCGGCGGCAGCGGCGTGTCATTGTTCTGGTTGAAGCGCAGGCGCACCGCCGTAGCCGGCGCTACGAGCTCCGCTACGGGCTTGGCGTTGGCCTTTGAGTTGGGGCTGACCGCAGCGATGTGTCTTAACGGAGCAACGTCGGTGAGCACCCAGAGGGCACGGCCCTGCGTGGCAATGACGAGATCGCCGTTATGCACCAGCAGGTCGTTAACTCCCGTTGTGGGCAGATTGAGTTGCAGGCTCTGCCAGTGTTCGCCGTCATCAAACGACAGGTGCACACCGCGGCTGGTGCCCGCGTACAGCAAGCCGGGATGTTGCGGGTCCTGGCGCACCACGTTTACATTGGCCCCAGCGGGCAGGCCATGACCCATTTCCCGCCAGCTCTTGCCGGCGTCGTGGGTGACATAGGCGCGCGGGTTAAAGTCATTCACGCGGTGCCGGTCAACCGCGAGGTAGGCCGTACGCGTATCCACTGCGGAAGCATCAATCAGGTTGACCCTGCTCCAGTCCTCCAGCCCGGCGGGGGTGACATTGTCCCAGCTGTCGCCTCCATTGTTGGTCAGAAACACCCGGCCATTATTGGTGCCGGCCCAGACCAGTCCGTCCTGCAGTGGCGAGGGGGCAATGCTGAATATCGTCCCATAACCGCAGGCAGTGGCCTGGTCGAGCGGCGCGTCCTTGCAGTCGCTGCCAGCTGTACCTTGGGCGGGGTCGGCACCGCTCAGGTCGGGGCTGATGGTTTGCCAGCTCTGGCCACCGTCCGCTGATCGAAACACCACCTGTGCAGCGGTATACATGGCATGGGGCGGCACAGCGGAAATCGCCAG
>SHZL01000059.1 GCA_009692275.1 Lysobacterales bacterium
ATTTCTGGCCGGGGTCTTGAAAAAAGCGGTCCTCGCTGCCACCTAGTGTCGGAGATAAGGAGCAAAGATGATTGAAATTACCACTCCAGCCCAGGCGTATTTTCGAAAGCTCCTGGCCCAGCAAAACGAAAGCGGCCTGGGATTGCGTATTTCTGTAAACCAACCGGGCACGCCCAATGCGAGCTGCGATCTTCAGTTTTGTCCACAAGGACAGCATAAGGAAGACGATCATGTTGTTGAGTATCCCTCGTTCAAACTGTTTGTCGCAGCGGCCAGTGAATCCTGGTTGCAAGAGGCCCAGATTGATTTTGAAGAGGACTCCACCGGTGGCCAGCTAAACATACGTGCCCCCGGCATCAAGGGGTCCCAGCCCGCTGCAGAGGCGCCGATTGAAAGGCAAATCGAGTGGTTGCTGGAGTCGGAAATCAACCCGTCGCTGTCATCGCACGGAGGTCGTGTTTCTCTGGTGGAGATAACCCGCAACATGGAAGTAGTGTTGCAATTTGGAGGGGGGTGCCACGGTTGTGGCATGGTTGATGTCACCCTCAAGCAAGGCATTGAGAAGAGTTTGATGCAGAAAATCCCCGGGATTACCGCGGTGGTCGATGCGACTGATCATCGCAGCGGAAAAAATCCGTATTACGCGCGTGGCACCAAGGGTCAATCTGCGGTCTGAGTTCGCGGACGGACTGCCTGGCCTTTACTGTGCGCTCAAATCCTGCAGGCCTTTCTGGCTTGAGAACCATGCGGCCAGGTCTTGGATGTCCTGGTTGTTCAACTGCCCGGCAAAATTAGCCATGATGACATTCGTTCGCTTGCCAGAACGGTAGTCGCCTAGCGCCTTGATCATGTAGTCCTGGTATTGCCCTGCGAGGTTGGGGTAGTTCGGATCAACACTGAGGCCGTTTTCTCCGTGACAGGCTGTGCAGGTAGCTGATTTTTTCTGTCCGGCGGTTGCGTCGCCCTTGGCAATTGCGATGGTTGGCAGTGCAAGCAACAACGGCGCTACGATCGTCAGAAATGTCTTGAGTGTGGTTTTCATAGCATGATCACGGGTTCTTTCCAATGCTTGCAAAATACGCCGCGACATCTTGCATGTCCTGATCAGACAAGCTGTCTGCCTGTTGCTCCATCGTTGGGTGGCTGCGTGCGCCATCCCGGTACCCGGCGAGAGCCGCCAACAGGTATTGATAATTCTGGCCACCGAGCTTGGGTACGTGGTAGGTGGGGTAGACATTGTTGTACCCGGGAATACCGTGACAACCAAGACAGGTATTCGATTTGATTTTACCAGCAGCAGGATCTCCATCAGCGATCGCAGCCTGACAACAAACTGCGATCAGCAGGGGGATCATTAAATCCAAACGCATGGGAGTCTCGCGGTCGAAAGCAACAGGCGGCGATTATACCTGCTGATGCAAGGCAAACCAACGGTTCAGACACAGTGCAGCTCGACAGCATCACCGCAGACCGGGCCAAGGAATTGATCCAGCAGCGTATGGACTTGCTGATCCTGCCGACGATTTATACCGGCCTGGATGCGATGCGCTCATGGCCGCCAAAAATAGCAGGATTTCTGCAGCCCAGGATACTGGCTGGAGGGCGCCTGTTGGCCAAACCAGCGCGTCGCCTGCTGCGCCAGGGAAAGGCCGTGCAAGAAAGCGCCTGACGCACGCCCCCCATGATGGAAATCGGGGGAAATCAGCAGAAATCCCGGGATTTGTTCTGTAAGCCCTGCGCCAGGCTGCTGAAATCGTATACCCGCTTGGCAATCAAGTGCTGTACTTCGTTCTCGGTTTCCCCGCTTTTTTCGATGATTCCGTCCACGGCCAGCACCGTGGCGCCGAGGATCTCGGCGCGCTGACGTTCCCACAGGCGCGGCCAAATCACTGCATTGACGTACCCGGTCTCATCCTCCAGGGTGAGGAAGATGGTGCCGCTGGCCGTCATGGGGCGTTGCCGCATGGTAACCAGTCCACAGGCGCGCACGTGGCTACCATGCGCCATGCCATGTAACTCGGAAGCAGTCCTGGCACGCCTGTGCCGCAGCATGGGCCGTAGCCACGCAATGGGGTGGCGCCCGAGGGTGAGCCCGGTGCTGGCGTAATCTGCACGGGTGTCATCGACCTCGGAGGGTGGACGGATGCTGACGGACTCGGCGTGGTGGCCGGCAAAATTTGGGTCAGAGTAAAAACTATGATTGTTACTCTGACCCCAATTTTTCTCGCTGGCGGCTATTTCCCAGCGCGCCCGGTGCCGGTGGCCGGCAAGGGCTCGCAGTGCAGCAGCTTCAGCCAGTATCGCCAGGTCGTGACGACTCATGTTGGCGCGGTTAGTGAAATCCTGCACGTCGCGAAATGGGTTTTCCAGCCGTGCCTGGACGAGGCGCTGCGCTACATCCTGGCGCAAGCCCTTGACCATACGCAGCCCCAGTCTCAAGGCCGGAGTGCTTCGACCTGGCTCAAGGGTGCAATCCCAGCAGCTGTAACGTACATCTGCCGGTAAAATGTTCACGCCGTGACGCCGGGCGTCCTGCACCAGTTGCGCTGGCTGATAAAAGCCCATGGGTTGCGCATTGAGCAGGGCACAGGTGAAAGCTGCCGGGTGGTGGCGCTTCATCCATGCAGAAACATACACCAGCAACGCAAAACTGGCTGCATGGGACTCGGGGAAACCGTACTCACCAAAGCCGCGAATCTGCTGAAAAATCTGTTCGGCAAACGATGCGCTATAACCGCGCTCCAGCATGCCATCGACCAGGCGTTGGTGCAT
The DNA here is from genome assembly GCA_009692275.1 of Lysobacterales bacterium. Taxonomy (GTDB): domain Bacteria; phylum Pseudomonadota; class Gammaproteobacteria; order Xanthomonadales; family SZUA-36; genus SHZL01. Next base: position 2,773 of record SHZL01000059.1, read on the forward strand.
ATGTTCCATGCCGCCGCGCCGTGCCCAGGCTGCCATTGAACGGCGCAGCACATCAGCCTCCGAACCGCTGAAGCCCGCAGCCACCATGGCAATCTGCATCACCTGCTCCTGGAATATGGGCACCCCCAGTGTGCGCTGCAACACTACTTTGAGTTCTTCGGAGGGATAGTGGACCTGCTCAGTGCCGCTGCGCCGCTGCAGGTAGGGATGCACCATGTTGCCCTGTATCGGCCCGGGGCGGACGATGGCCACTTCAATCACCAGGTCGTAGAAGCAAGACGGCCTGAGTCGTGGCAGCATGGCCATCTGCGCGCGCGATTCGATCTGGAACACCCCGATGGTGTCGGCTTGCTGGATCATGGCGTAGGTGGCGGGGTCTTCGGCCGGGATGTTGGCAATGGTGGGGTCAGAGTAAAAACTCGCCTCAAGCGCACCCACGCTCTCCGTGCCCAACGAGCTTTTACTCTGACCCCTTATCAAGTCCAGGCAGCGATGAATCACGGTCAGCATGCCCAGTGCGAGGCAATCTACTTTCAGCATGCCGAGAGTCTCCAGATCTTCTTTGTCCCACTGGATCACTGTGCGGTTGGCCATGGCTGCGTTTTCGACCGGGACGAGACTGGCCAGCGGTGCTTCCGATATCACGAAACCGCCCACATGCTGTGACAGGTGGCGCGGGAAGCCGATGATGGCCTGTACCAGGTAGATCAGTTGCCGTACCTTGAGGTTATCCAACTGGAAGCCCAGCTGGGCGATACGCCCGGCAAAATCTTCGGGGTTTTCCCACCACGCCGTATTACGCGCCAGCAAATCCGCTTGTGACAATGAAAAGCCCAGTGCCTTGGCGACGTCGCGAATTGCGCTGCGCGGCCGGTAGGTGATGACCGTAGCGGCCAGCGCCGCGCGGTCCCGGCCATATTTGCGGTAAATGTACTGGATGACCTCTTCACGCCGTTCGTGTTCGAAATCAACGTCAATGTCGGGCGGCTCATCGCGGTCACGGGAGATAAAGCGTTCAAACAGCATGTTCATGCGTGCCGGGTCTACCTCGGTAATGCCCAGGCAGTAACACACAGCTGAATTGGCGGCCGAACCCCGCCCCTGGCAGAGGATGCCGCGGTTTTTGGCGAAAAGAACGATGTCATATACCGTGAGGAAGTAGGTGGCGTAATGCAGCTCATCAATCAGGGCGAGTTCTTTTTCGATCTGGGCGCGCAGGGCATTACTGATGATGGAGCGGGGCCAGCGCAGGTTAATACCAGCCTCGGTCAAGTCACGCAGGTGTGCCATTGCACTGAGACCTTCCGGTACCACTTCACGCGGATAGCGGTAATGCAGTTGCTCCAGCCGGAATTCGCAGCGCCGGGCAATGATGGCGGATTCCTCGAGCAATGCAGCAGGGAACAACACCGCCAGGTTCTTACGCGAGCGTAAATGGCGTTCGCCGCTGACCCCTGAGCGGTACCCAAGCTCTGCAACCGGGCAACCGTGGCGAATGGCGGCGAGCACGTCATGCAGCATGCGCCGGCTGCGCACATGCATCTGCACATCACCGCAGGCGGTTATGCCCAGCCCGGCTGTGCGCGCAGTTGTCAGCAAAGAGGAAAGCCGCTGCCGGTCATCGGGGCCCAGCTGCAAACTTACTCCCAGCCAGCATCGGTCCGGAAAAAAACTTGCCAGCCAATGTGCGGTCAGTACGTCGCCATCGCTGGCCGGCAGCCAGATAGCGAGGCAATGGTCCAACCCGTGTTCAAACGTGGAGTCGGGCAGGGCATAGGTTCCCTTGGTGGCATTGCGCCGGCCACGCGTGATGAGGGTGCACAACTGGGTGTAGCCGGCATGGTCCTGCGGCAACAGCACCAGCCCCGAGCCGTTTTCCAGGCGAAAGCTGCTGCCGGGGATTAACTGTATGTGCTGTCCTCGCCCGGCACAGCGACGCTGTTCTTCAAGTGCCCGTACCACCCCTGCCAGCGAGCACTCGTCGGTAATGGCAATGGCCTGGTACCCCAGTTCCACTGCGCGGGCCACCAATTCCTGCGGGTGCGAGGCGCCGGCCAGGAACGTAAAATTACTGGTACAGGCCAGCTCAGCATAGTTGGGAGGGTGAGTTTGATATGTACGCATACTGTATTAATATACAGTATATGCATAACTTTCGTTATATCGATCTGGAAGCAGGCCAGGATCTGCGGGTGAATACTGTCTAATGCTCTGTCAATTGGGGCCTGTCTGCTGCGGGACGGCTTCCAGGCGGGCCAGCAAGCGATCTGCGACATACAGTTGCAGGAACATACCCTCGATCACTGCCCGATTGGTTTCACCCAGGGCTTGCAAAAAAGCCACTTCGGTATCCATGCCCTGGGGGCAGGCCATCATGGTAGAACCCAGGCCTGAAAAAGTCAGAACCTCCCCTTGACTGGAATACTGGCCAAAGAAGCTGTCACAGCCAGCAAAGCCCTGCACGTTCGAATTATCGCCGGACAGTATCAGGTGAGCGTCCTGCTGGCCCTGCGGCGTGGTAATTTCCTTTCCTTCGATTTCCCGCAACTTCCAGTAGGTGTTGCGCAACTCAGCGGATACGATTGCCGTGCAAGCAGCGGAGTCAATGACCTTCTCGAAAGCATCGACTACGAGTATGACTTCACTGGTGCCTCCACCGGTCGCGGGATGCTCAAGGTAACGCCCCCGGACAGCCACCGTGAGTTCCTTTCCGGGCTCAACCCCGGAATCAAGGTACGCCTGCTCTAGCGCGGCATACGGACCTACCATGGCGACCGGAAAAGACTTGCCCGTGCGGCAGTCACGAAAGTGCGCCGCATTCGCTGCGTAGCTGAACATCCCTTGCAGTTCGATACTGTCCTGATCGTTTTCCGCCTTTGCCTGGCCCAGCCAGGCGAGGGAAATCAGGAAGATAGTTACTAAGGCTTTCATGGGTACACCTGGTTTGACTCTTCCCGTAATTTTACGTATCCATTGTAACTCATGCCTGCCTTTTCGAGGCATTGCTGGTAATTGACTGCAGGCTCATCGACGCAGCGGCTTTGTTCCACTTGCTGCCCAATCCCGTAGACCTGCCCTGCACTGCAGGCCGGAAGCAGGCAGGCAAAAAAAAGCAGGAGATGCAAGCCGCTTGTCTGCATCGTTGGGCTAGTCCGGTGATCGTTCCTGCTCACGGGTAACTGCGCCGGTTAATACCAGTTTCATGCCTTGTTCGAATGACATATTCAACGGTGTTAGTGATGAGCTGGGCAGAAAAATCGTATAGCCACCGATCTGGTAGCTCATGGGCAGGTAAACGGCGACGGGGTCTTCGACGGTGGGCCGGAAAGGCAGGCTGCTAAAGTCTTCCCGCGTAACGAACCCGATTTGCTCAAAACCCTGGCCGGGGATCTTTACCAGCACGATTTTGTTCATGGCCTGGTTGCCATCAGGGCTAAGGTAGGCAATGAAGTCCTTGATGGCTGGATACAGGGTTTTAACCAGCGGCAACCGGTTCAGCAATGACTCACCAAAGGAAAACAGTTTTTGAAACAATAAGACATGCGACAACAGTCCGACGAGCAGCGTGATGGCCAGTGCGGCGACCAATCCCATGCCCGGCACATACCAACCAGAAGGTAAAAAGCGCGCCAGCGCGCCCCCAAACAGCTGTTCCGAGCCTTTCACCAGCCACCACAGGATGGCCAGCGTCAAGGCCGAAGGCACAACCACTACCAGACCCTTGAGGAATAGCTTCCCGAGTGGATTCATGTCAAGGCAATAACCGCATATAATTCAGGGGCGATGATTGTACCGGATATTTTCTGCGCGCAGCGGGTCAGAACCTGTGACAGGACGTTTTGCGTGAAAATATATTCCCCTCTTTTGCCAATTCTTTTGTGCTCCTGCCTGTTGTTGCCGGGTTGTGCCGGCCGGCCCATTATCGACACGGCCGGGGTGGACATGCAGCAATACCAGGTTGATCTTGCAGAGTGCGAGAAGATCGCTCAGCAAGTTGATGTGGACGCCAGCATCGCTGGCTCCGCCGGGCTTGGGGCCCTGATTGGCGCGGCGTTCGGCCTGCTGACCGGAGATTCTTCAGCCGTGGCCTATGGCGCAGGCTGGGGCGCGGTTAGCGGCGCTACCAGTGGCGGGATGGCAGCAGACCAGCAACACGCCATGATCAGCAAAAACTGCCTGTACCATCGCGGCTACACCGTACTCAACTAAGCCGGGTTTCGGCCGCAGCTTGCGGCCCCGTCATGCAGCTTCTCCGCGGAAGATGAACCAGGCTGCAGCTAGCAGGCACAGGCCGGCCCACAGGTAGTCGAGTTTCAGCGGTTCCTTCATATACAACCAGGCAAACGGCACGAACACGGAAAGCGAGATAACCCCCTGCATGATTTTCAGCTGACCGAGGCTCATGCTGGTATAACCAATGCGATTGGCTGGAACCTGCAGAAGATATTCAAACAGGGCAATGCCCCAACTGATCAGTGCGGCAATGATCCACGGCTTGTCACCGAGGTTGCGCAGGTGCGCATACCAGGCAAACGTCATGAACACGTTGCTAAAGACCAGCAGGCCTGCCGCAGCAAAATATGGATTGATGGACAGGTTCATTGCGCCGCAGGCCGCAAGCGGCCGTACCGGCGCAAAATATCCTGCACCCTTGCATGTGGAAGGCCGTAAACCGTATTACCACCTGCACCCGTGCTGGTGCGGCCCGCGACCAGGGCATTGATGATGGCTTCCTCTGTGGCCTGCACCGTGGCTTCGAACAAGGCATCCATATCCGGCAGCATGCTCAGGTGATTGACCTCCTTACCCCAGTAGGCGTTCATCCGGTTCGCGGTTGAAAATGCCAGGAAGATATCGCCCGAGCCACTGTGCCCGTTGCTGCCTACCCGCCCCAGGGCTAATGTCGCGCGCCGCGCGAGTCGTTCAAGCTGGCCCGGAATCAAGGGCGCGTCGGTGGCGATGATAACCACGATCGAGTGGCCTTCCGGTTCCGGCTTTCCCCCGGAGTATGGTTGCAAGTCGGTTATCTCCGCACCGACCGGTACGCCAGCAATCAGCAATTCGGAGCGGACACCAAAATTGGACTGTACCAATACACCCAGCACGAAATTGCCGAACTCAGTTGTAATCCGGCGCGAAGCGGTGCCTGTGCCGCCTGAGAATTCAAACGTACGCATGCCCGTTCCACCGCCGACGTTACCCTCGCGCACCGCTCCACTGGTCGCGCTCGCAATGGCCTTGAATACATCCTCCTGCCGCACATGCTGGCCATAGATGTCATTCAGGAAGCCATCCCAGGTTTCGGCAACCACAGGTAATCCGCGAGCATAGAGCTCATCCTCCGATGGCACATTCAGGCGGTTCCATTCAATGATCGCTGCAGCGACCAGCCCAACGCTGAGCGTGTTGGTGAGGGCTATGGGACCGTGCAGTTCACCGAATTCATCCACGAACCGGCTCCCTGTCATTTCTCCGTCCCCGTTAAACGTAAAATGACCAGCCGCAACGCCGGTCATGGCTTTGCGACCGAGGGGAAATAGTACGGTCACGCCGGTGCGTACTGGCCCCGAGCCGACGTGTAAGGGGCCGTCACCCCGCACCAGGGTTACTTGTCCAACTTCCACTCCGGCCACGTCGGTAATTGCGTTGAGGTCACCCGTGTTGCCCATGAAGGAAATGCCCAGGCCGCGTGCCCGGGGAGTTGCATCGGCCTGGAGCGCAGCGGCATGAAAGAATGCTAATGCAGACGAAAAAACGACTGCCACGATTTTGGATTTCCGCATAACTGTATCTCCTGATGCCAACTCAGCTTGCCGCCGCAGTCTCAGGCACTTTGCGTCGTCGCTCGGGAGAAGAGCGAGTTCAGTAACGTGCATTGCCAGTTTACCTTGCTGTAATCTCAGTTCGATAGGGCAATGCTGCATTCAGGAAAGCAGCGCTACACTCTTGGCTTGAGCATACACCAGGCTCCCGGGCTGCAATTCCAGCCTGGCGGCGGATTTGCGCGTGATACGCGCCAGCACCGGCACGCCGGCGGCCGATAGCCGCACGATGACCTGTGCCGCACCGGCAGGGGCAATGGCCTCAACGGTGGTGGGAAATATGTTCAGAATGCTGGTGCCAGATTGCAGTTCCCGGGTCAGGCTGATATCACGTGCGGCCAATTGCAGGCGTACCCGGGCACCCACAGCCAGCGAAAGGCTGGGTAGCGCAAAAGTGCCGCCGGGAAATTTCAGCTCGGTCAGCGAATATTCCTCGTCGTGGCTGGTCACGATCGCATCTATCACGACAGCGGCCTCGCTGTCTTGCGCCAGCGGTAAGTCCAGTCGTGCGAAAATCTCGTGAACCTCGCCCGTTGCCATAATGCGTCCGGAATCCATGAGCACCAGGTAGTCGGCTATCCGGTTTACTTCGTCTCTGGAATGGCTGACGTACAGAACGGGAATATGAAATTCACGTTGTACTGCCAGGATGTAAGCCAGGATTTCCAGTTTGCGCTCCTGGTCCAGTCCTGTCAGCGGCTCATCCATCAGGATTATTCTGGGATTTGCAGCCAGCGTCCTGGCAATAGCGACCCGTTGGCGCTCTCCCCCGGACAAGGTGTCGACCTTGCGCTTGAGCAGGGGAGTGACGTCCATCAGCGCGCATAAACGCTCGACAGATAATTTTCTTTGCGGGATGGGTACCCGCTTCAGTCCGTATTCAACGTTGCCGAGCACATCAAGGTGCGGGAACAGGCTGGCTTCCTGGAACACGTAGCCGAGTGCACGCTGATGCGTTGGCACAAAGGTTTCGCCTGACTGCCAGGCTGTATCTCCCACCGACAGCAGTCCCCCGGGGATGTGGTCCAGGCCGGCAATTGCGCGCAGCAAAGAGGTCTTGCCGCATCCGGATGGTCCAAACAGAACGCTCACGCCCTGCGCGGGTATGGAAAAATCGACATCAAGCAGAAAATGAGCCCTCTGGATCCTGAAGCGTGCAGCAATGCTCATGACTGCAACAGCCGGAACCTGCGGTTGAACCCGTATACCACTGCCAGCAGGACAAATGAAACAGCAATCAGGATGCCAGCCAGCCAGTGGGCATGAAGATAGTCCAGGTTTTCGACATGGTCATATATGGCAATGGAAGCGACCCTGGTTTCTCCCGGTATGTTTCCCCCAATCATCAGCACTACACCAAACTCACCCAGTGTATGGGCGAAGCCCAGCACTGCGGCAGTGACAAAGCCCGGCTGGGCCAGTGGCACGGCGACAGTGAAGAAGCGATCCAGCGGGGAGGCGCGCAAGGTAGCAGCCACTTCCAGCGGACGGGGGCCCACCGCGGCAAATGCGTTTTGTAGCGGTTGCACCACGAATGGCAAGGAATAAATCACCGAACCGATAACCAGGCCAGCAAACGTGAAAGCAAGGGGCTGGCCGCCGATAGCGGTCATGAATTTGCCCACCGGGCCATGGGCGCCCAGCATCACCAGCAGGTAAAAACCCAGCACGGTGGGCGGTAAAACCAATGGCAGCGCGACTACTGCTTCAAGCAGGTAGCGGTAGCGCCAGCGGGTGCGCGCCATCCACCATGCCAGCGGGGTGGTCAATAACAGGAGGATAAGGGTCGTCAGGACGGCCAGCTTGAGGGTTATGACCAGTGCGCTGATATCCTCCGGGGACAACATCATGGTGTTGCGTAGCCAAACGCCCCAATAATTTTCAGTGCCTCCCAACTTTGGGTGAATTGCAGGAAGGCCCTGGCCGGTTCGCTGTCTTTCAACAACACAGCTTGTTGCTCAATGGGCGAGTACAGCGATTGGGGGATGTCCCAATAAGATCCTTTCAGTGGCTTTCCTGGTTGCCTTATCTGGGCATAAGCGACGAAGCCAAGTTCAGCGCTGCCGCTGGTAACGAACTGGAAGGCCTGGACTATGTTTTCGCCGCGCACCAGGCGGTTGGCAAGCGACTCCCACAGGCCGCTGGCCTTCAGCACTTGCTGCGCAGCCTGGCCGTAGGGTGCAAGTTCAGGGTTGGCGATGGCGATGTGTTTGAAGCTGCCGGTTTTCAACACGCCACCAGCAGGATCCACGTACCCGGCAACCGGACTCCACAATACCAACTTGCCTATGGCATAGGTAAAGCGAGTTCCAGCAACCGCAACGCCGTCCTGCTCAAGCTGCGCCGGGCGCTGGCTGTCAGCGGCAAAAAATGCGTCAAACGGTGCCCCGTGCTGAATCTGGGCGAACTGTTTACCTGTCGCGCCAAAAATGAGAATCACCTCGTGCCCGGTCTGGTTTTCGAATCGTTTGGCGATGACCTGCATGGCGGGACGGAAATTGCTCGCAACGGCGACGCGGATTTCCGCGGCAGTTGCCGGCACGGGCAACACCAGTATAGCTACCAATAATGCAAGGCAGTCTGGAAGAAAAGCCAACCTTCCCCGCACGGGTTTCCTGCGTTTATCAGATAATGTGAGCATGGATTTTTTTCAACCGGTTTGGCGCCTTGCGCAACCAGGATAGTTTGAGGAGTTCCAGGATAAGGGCCGGGTCTACCCGGGCAATGTGGGCTTTCAAACCGACCACTTTAGCGCCCCACCACAATTTTTCAAACGATATTGGGTCTATGGCCAAAACCCGTTCCTGGTCCATGTCATCGGCAAAAATATTCAAGCTTTTGTGATCGGGCGGGGCAGTGGCAAAAATCTTGCCTCGAATCCGGAACGAAGTGAGGGTGAAGTGCGGCTCTTCGGTAACTTCAGGCAGTGCCAGCATATAGTCCCTTATTTGTTCAAATCCCATACTACCTCCCTGGTACCTGACGTGTTCACAGCAAATGTCCCAGTCCCAGCACTGCACATGCACCAATCACAGGAACTACTCCAAGCTTGAATTTGAACAACGCAATGAAAGCCACCAGGCCAATTATTCCCGCCCACCATTCAAAGGGCGCC
>SHZL01000060.1 GCA_009692275.1 Lysobacterales bacterium
CTTGCAGCTGGTCCGTCTCCGACGGCTGCGCGGGACTGGCGGGGTGGGAGTGAAACACGCCCAGCAGCTCCCAGCCGTTGCGGTCCAGCTCCAGCATGGCGGCCACCTGCGCTTTCGCTTCCGCCCGAAAGCGCTGCGGGCTGCGCTCTACGTTGGGCAGTGCCAGCACGTGCCGCACCTGCCGGCCATTGCCGGCAAGCAGGCCGCAGCCCTCGTTGGGCAGTTCAGCCGTGAGCCAGGCCTGCATCTGCGCCATGTGAGCCGCCGTCAATTGCAGGCACTCGTCCAAAATTTCATCCACACTTTTTGCAGGACCAGTATAACAGCGGCCACCGACGCAGCGCACTATACTCCGCACATGCGCCAGCCCGCCGCCAAAACGCGCCAGCTTTCCAGCGCCGCGCAAGACTATATCAAGGCCGTCTACTCGCTGGAAAGGGAGCAGCAGCCGGTTTCCACCACCGCGCTGGCTGCGCGCATGGGCATTGCGCCGGCGTCGGTGACCGGTATGCTTAAGAAGCTGGCGGAGCACAAGCCGCGCCTTGTGCACTACGCGCGCCATCAGGGTGTCACGCTTACGCCGGGCGGCCGCGCAATTGCGCTGGAGGTGCTGCGCCATCACCGCCTGATAGAGCTGTACCTGAGCGAGGCGCTGGGATACACAGGCGGCGAAGTGCACGCGGAAGCCGAGGCGCTGGAGCATGTGATCTCAGAAGATTTTGAGGAGCGCATTGCGCTCAAGCTGGGCGACCCGCGCTTTGACCCGCATGGCGACCCGATACCGACGCGCACCGGCCAGCTGCAGCGCGGGGCGAGCACGCGCCTGAGTGAGCTAACCAACGGGCTGGCGGGCACTGTTGCCAGCGTGCAGTCGCCCAACCCGGCGGAAGAGCGCTACTTGGCGCAGCTGGGGCTGCGCGCCGGCGCGCATGTGCGCGTTATGGAACGCGCGCCCTTCAACGGCCCGGTGCATGTGCTCGTGAATGAAGAGCGCACAGCTGTGCTGGGGCGTGAGCAGGCGGCATTAATTGTCATGCATTTGGACAGTGGTGCCAGCGCCTGACGCAAAACGCACGCATTGACGCTTCTGAATTTGACGGCCGTCCGCTTGCACTCGCCGGGGCTGCCCTCACCAACGCAGCGCGGATGCAACCGTACCAATTTATTTTTCGTTTCCCCGAAAATCACCCTGGCAAAGTCCCGGGGTTACATCAAGCAACATACATGGAGCAGCGCCGTGGGAAACACTAAGTTAGGTTTGCCGCTTGAGTATCAAAGGCATCCGGAATTCTTCGATGCATTTAGTAACAATGGCCATGCAGCTGCTACAAACACGGTGGTCGAAAAACTTCTTCGCAAGCAAAAAGTTCACACCGTCCTGGACATGACCTGCGGCACAGGCTCGCAGGTATGGCACCTTGCCAAACATGGGTACAAGGTCACCGGTGCCGACTTCAGCCCGGCGCTTTTACGGATTGCCCGAGCCAAAGCGTGCATCGAAAAAACGCCGGTTGAGTTTATTGACGGCGACATGCGAACACTTCAGGTTGGGGCATTTGATGCCGTCATCACGATTGCCAACGCTGTGGGACACCTGACCAAAGCCGGCTTCGAGAAGTCGCTGCGCAATATCGGCCGCAACCTAAAGCCCGGCGGAGTGTATATTTTCGACATTTTCAATTTGGACGCGCTGACGGACACGGTGGTTGCAGATTTTGCAATGCACTGGTGCAGAAAATCCGGAAACACCCAGTGTCACAATGTGCAATGCTCAGTCATCAACCGGCAGCAGGGGCGGCTCACATCATATGACCACTATGTCTTCCAAAAGGGCGCGCGCGAACCGCAAACATTGAAATCCAGATTCAGCCTGCAACTTTATACCGCCAAAGAGCTGCGCAGCATGCTGGCGCGGAATGGCTTTGATACGCTAATGCAATGTGGCTTGGATGGCTCGCGATTTGTGAGTGGACAAACGACAAGTATTTTGACGGTGGCGCGGAGGTGTTAGGAGCAGCCAGCCGCTGCGCAAACTCCATCTCCAGCGGCGGTGAGCGCGCTGGGGCGATTGCCGGGGCACTGGTTGGCTCACCTACATGTTCAAGTATCTGCCGCACCGTCGCCGGCTCTCTGATGAACCCAACCAGGCGCATCCGCCCGCCGCACCCGCTACACTTGAGTGGAAACACCCCGTAGATGTGCGCCAGCAACTGTGCCCACAAATATCGCGCCGGGTGTCCTGCCCGCGTGGTGCCAAAATCTGTGCGCACTGTCTTTGGCCGGGGTGCCTTACTCCCCGCCCCCGGCTTCCGGCCAGCCTGCGCCACCACCTGCGCGCGCCACGGCGAGTTAGGCGCCAGCACCCCGAAGTAGCGGTGCCGATGCTTGCGCGGCGGTGGTATCAATGCCGCAACCCGATCCAGAAACTCGCTTGCGCTTAGTCGCAGTTCAATAGATCTCTGTTGCTGCTGCTCAGGCCTGTGCCCCTGCAACGCCGCCCACGGCAGCCGGTAGCGCACCTGCGCCCCGCCTCCCGCCCATACCAGCCGCTCACCGGCAAACATCGGACGCGCACAATATCGCAACAGCCGCTCACGCCCAGCACGATCCTGCGCTGCGACCCGCACGCCCGCATGCACAGAAAAACCGCCACTGTGCCCCCATCCCTGCATTACCGCAACCGTCTCCCTGCTCAGTAACCCGCGCAACTCAAACAGCCCCAGAACCCGCTGCCGTACCCGCGCCTGCACCCGCTCCACACAAGCTTCATCCACCTGCGCCCCACGAAAAGCCAGCCCCTGCCGCCCCGGCGCCACCACCCCATCCAGTATGCACAAATGCACATGCGCGTGTGCGTTCAATATGCCGCTAAATCATCAGCAGAATCTACCTCGCCCCATTCCGCCTCATAAGGCACCGCATAAACAGGCACCACGCCAGCCTCAATCACCCTTTGTAACGTACCCGTCATGTGCATACGATCACATTCAATCGGCGTGATTTGGGCGCGAATTCGCAGTACCTCCGCCCAACCTTCCGGCGTGTATCGCAGCAACCCCATGTACTGCCCCTGGACTTCGTTAACCGATTTCGGCTTATTGCCTATTTCGGCCAATGTCTGATCTGTATTCAAGCGAAATGTTTCTGCATCGAGTAACGGATCACCAAATCGTTTTTCCCAAAGTTCGAGCCAATTCGGGTCATACGTCACGGCAATGTTGCCTGAGCATTCCATTAGTGAAACCACAGCTTTTGCATCGTAAAAAATATCTGAATAACTCACAATGCATGGTTCGCTTTGCAGCCATTCTTGCGCACATGCCAGCGACGAAACCATTTGGGTGTCAGCCCATCTTGAGTTGTGAAATTCAGTGAGTCCGCGATTCGTCAGTAGTTCGCGCTTGTAGCCAGTAACAATGGCAATCTCACTTATTCCAGCTTCCCGCAGGGCTTCTAGTTGCCGCTCTAGTAGTGGCTTGCCGCGAAGCTCCACGAGGCACTTCGGGCGTTCATCGATAAGGTCTTTCATGCGACTGCCGCGACCGGCAGCAAGGATGATGGCTTTCATAGAATTCGAGGTTCGTAGTTATGAAGTTGAAAATCGGTAAAGTTGTAGGGCGCGCGAATAGAAAGCAGGCGCGGATTATGACGCCGGGGCTTTCCGTAACAAAGTGCCTGCCCAGTATGCCAGTCGAGCACTTGCCCACCTGCTCCTTCGAGTACGGCTTGACCAGCAGCGGTACTCCACTCTGAACTATCGACCAATCGCGGGAAAACGTCAACCTCGGCAGTAGCCAGACGGCCGTACTTGAGGGCTGAGCCAATCGCGACTCTCTTTGATATGCCATTTGCAACAGCAAAAACATCGACATCGGGGTGGCCATGAAACCGGCTGACCGCCATGCGGCATGTCACTGTCTTTTCCGCTGGCTGGCAATCGAAACGGATACCAGCTTTTTTGCACCAAGAAACAATGCCGGATTGTCAGGCATACAACTCCCTCAACGCCGATTCAAAGACGACGCCAAGTACGGGACGACCCCCATCTACCAAAGCTATATTGACGGTAAATTCGTCATTAGCTGTTATGAAATCCTTGGTGCCGTCGAGCGGATCAACCAACCAGTAGCGTCGGGCGTCCATAAAGAGATCGTCACCCTCTTCGGACACTACGGGAATGCCGCTATCGCCAAGTAAGGAGACATTTCCTTTGTGCGCTGCCTGATCGGCCAGAGTCAAGGGTGAACCGTCGCCTTTAAGCTTGGTCTCATCGACTCGGGGATAGTGGCTGAGGATCACACCGCCCGCATACCGAGCAGTTACGATCGCCAACTCAAGCAGTTTAATGGTCACCGAGTAGTTTCTTCAACCGCGCGATGTCATCAACCGCAAAAGTAGGTTCGCGTTCGGGATGCCACATCCATCCTTCCCACGGCAGTGTCTGATGTCGAATGGCTTCGATTTCACCATCCGCGCTGCGTGCCCAAACATCGAAGCCGGCAGGGCAAGCTGCCAGCACGTGGTTGTGATAGCTGTTGACATTACGAACGATTTCACCGGAAAGGGTGTGGCGCGTCCGCACATGTCCCGCCACCGTCCGCAGCTCGACCCCGGCACGAACACCGATCACCTGCATTCCACGGCAAATCCCCATTACGGGTACAAGATTGTGCTCTGCGTAATCCAACAGACTATTTTCGGTGAAGTCACGTGAACGACAGCTACCGACATCGTTGCCTCCAGACAGCACTATTGCGTGCGGTGCATTTTGGGTAATCCATTGCTCGAAAGTCTCGCCGCCATCGCGCTCGGCAAATAGGCTATTGGGCACGGGCATAGGCAAATAGCCTGCGGCCAGCAGGAATTCGATCAGTCGTTGATCCAACGCGTCTCGTCGTTCATTGCGATCAGGATAGTCGTCTACCCGCTGGCTGACTGCGACTACTTTCACGCCAACACCTCGACCCGCCGCCCGGCGCAATCCAGATGCAGGCGCTGCGCACCCGACCAACGGCGGTACAGAACCTCACCGGCACCAATCACGGCAGGTAGTCCGAGTTCTCCTGAACGGATCGCCATGTGCGAATTCGCCCCGCCCCAGGCAGTAATAAGCCCCGCAATAGGGTAGGCAAACAGCCAGTCGAAACCAGGATCGGCACTCGGAATGCAAACAATAGCATCATCCAGCCGCTCACGATCGTAGCTCCCAACTACCGGCGCGGTCACCTGTTTCTGCGTGATGAAATTTGGTTCTGTTTCAGGCCATTCGAAAGCCCATACGTCCGCCGCCTTGGCAATCAAGGGGGGCAAGGAAATTTTCAGTGTTTCCGCATGACGCGCCTTGCCCTGCTCGATGCTGCGCAAAAGCGCCCCTTTCGGATCAGCCGCCGCAACATGCAGTTCCTTGAATGCAGCAATATCACAGTAAGCCAGATCTTCGCGTGTGAAGCCCCATTGCGCGCCGCATTCGGTGATCAACGCCAGCGCATCCGACAGGTTGCGCGTGAAATGGAATTTTGAAAGCTCCCGTAATTCAATACCCGCCTGCAAGAAATCGAACAAACCTACTGGGTCGGGTTGCAGGCCGTGGGCTTCCAGCAGTCTCACTACCTCGCGCATCTGCGGCATAGTCACGGAGAAAGGCGTCACTGGCTCCGGCATTGGCATGCGCTGGCTCCAGTCGAAATACAGTTCCGGTGCCTCGTCGTAACGCGGAGAAAGAATATCGTAAGTACCCGGTCGCAAATGGCCATAACGCACAAGGAAAGTCGTTCGATCCAAAGTGGCACGGTCTCGTGACAACTGCCCGCTGACGGTGGAAACTCCACCCATGAAAGCATCATAGTCGGCTTGCGAGAAGACCCCCACCGCCACCAAGGACTTCAGCATTTGAACTGCTACGAACCCAGCACGGGCAAGTCCGGCAAAAGGCAGGGTGCCGTAGCGCTTTGCGTCTTCCAGCAGCCAGTAAATCCGCTCCAGCGGATCGGCACTGGAAGCCAACAACTCCTCGCGCCGGGCGTTCAAAATCTCCAGCTTGGCGGCATCCGCACGCCACAGACCTTCTTGAGGATGCACAATGCGGTTGGTCAGCCGCCGCAGACTGTCAGCAATCGCGTCACGCTCACTCTTCGAGAAGCCGGCTTCGGCTAAACGCTCCAGCCGCTGCGGCAAGTCCAGCGTGTAACAGGAAAAGACAATTTCAAACTCCACTTTGTCATGCAGTGTGGGCTCGGCAAGCAGGCGATCTATGTAGTGGTCAACCAGTCGCCCTGCCAGCCCGTCGTCCAGATCGGCGGGAACAAACGAGTTGAACGACAAGCGCACGTCGATATACGGCAGGCCAAAAAAATGCGGCATCAGCGGAAAACTACGCAGATTGCGGTAGCCGTAGTTATGCCGCTGATACGCCCAAATCGCGTCAGTGATCAACTCGCGATAAAGCGACAGTGCCAGTGGTTTGGGGCGAATGCCGACAATCTCCGCCGGATTCCAGTCCGGCATCACGCCATAGACGGTGCGCCGTCCCATCAGGAAAGGATGTGGCTGCATTCCACGCGCTATCTTGTCCTGGATGCGTTGCAGCCGGTCGGACTGCACCTCAGGGGTTTCCGGGGTATGGGCAAGAATCAACGGGCGCGCCTGTAAGAGCCACAGCACCTCAGAGTCTTCTTCACGGGTTACGGCAAACTCGCAATCCACCGGCACATTACCAAACAGGACTAGCAGTTCTTCCAGCAAGGCCACCACGCCCGCAAAAGTCGGCGCTGGCGGGACGGCGGATTGCGCCGCTTGCTGCCAAGTGCGCCCCCCCATCCCGCCGGCAACGGCAGAGGTATCGCTACCTTCCGACCAATTCACCACCCGGTAGGGTGCGCAGGTGTTCGGGTCATGTGAAAAGGCCACACCGGAACGCAGCACGTTTTGCAACATCGGCTGGATCAATATCTCGTCGGCGGCGACTAGTTCACCATACGCGGCGACGACCTGCTCTATAGCCTTCTCCAGTCCATCCTGGAAAATATCAGGCAACGACAGGAAAGCACCGGCATTCGACACCGTCGCTCCGTCCTCGCACTGGCAACTGGAGCGCACAATCCACGGCCCAGCGCCAATACCGGGTTGCACCTTGCTAATGCACCCTGCGCGGTCAGCCTGCCACTCGGCGACGGTGAATACCACTAACGGCGCAATCCGCACTGCGTATAATTTGCCTTGAAGCAGCGCCAGTGTGCCGGCCTTGGTCGAGAACACTAGTGGCATCGCAGATCAGTCCTTACGCCGTGCAGACCAAGCACGGGTCAGATAGGTTGCCTCGATCACTTTCAGCCCAGCAATTCGTTGCGCTATAAACGCGAGGAATACTTCAAATTTCTCCGGGCCAAGCTGCACCCGCAGATCGTTCACCGAGCGCCACGCGCCCATGTAACGCTCAGGAGTCATCTCGATAACATGACGACCTTCCAGATAGACCACATCTTCAAAATAGGGTGAAGCCCAAAGTTGTTCCATCAGAGTTTCTGTAATGCCAGAACGTCCCGAAGATACCCGTTTTATATTAGGGCGCAAGGTATCAAGATGGGCTTCAATTTCCACTAGCAACGGATTAACTTCAATCAGGCGGGGATTCCACAACGCCGAAAAACGCCCGCCCGCCCGCAAAAGACGATAAAACTCCTTCGTCGCCCTATTGAAATCCGGCCAATGGAAGCTTGATGCCATCGAGAGCCAGTCACAACATGCGTCCGGCAGGCCAGTCTGTTCAGCACAACCTGCCAACCATCGCACACCCGTTCCGGTGCTGTCCGTCAGTCCTTCAGCTCGCATATCGTCATTTGGTTCCACAGCGGTGACCGATTTCACATTCTTTCCATAAACCATGCGTGACCATATACCGGTTCCTGCGCCGACATCGACAAAATCGACATCAGCGGCCTGCTTTTCCAGTAAACCCAGCAATGCATTAAGAACGGATGGGCAATAATCTGGCCGGTGTTGGGAGTAGTCTTTTGCAAGACCGGTAAAATCACCCGCTTGATAACTCCTGTTTTCATCGGAGTTGAGCGACCCAGATATTCGTGGTGTAGGGGATTTTAATGTAGCCATTTTGCCCCCCCCCCCGCCGCAACATCCGAGTTCAGAAAGTGCTCAATACCTGCAATCACATCACCAAATGACTCTCCTGCTTGACGCTCTAGTGTGGCATGAGAACGCCACGCCTCAACACATTCGGCAATTGTCTGCTCATGCATTACACGCGAATCGAGATGCACCACCGGCCCGAACAAACCACAGGAATCAATGACAGCCGTTTGGTCTTCACGACGAGTACCGTAGCCATAATCGGCTACTCGCTCCTTAATGATCGATTCGATCTGTGCCTGAATCTGATCATCGAGTTGGCGGTGATTCCACATGCACGCGAACCATCCACGCGGCTTAAGAATGCGCGCAGTTTCCTTGAGTGCCAGCTGCCTGTCACAGACGTTAAACGAGCTTCCAAATGTCACCATATCGAAAGCCTTGGTTGCCTGCCCAGTTTGTTCGCCGGTACCTTCATGCCATCGAACATTTCCTAGTTTTTCAGTACGCTTAGCGCCGTTACCCCGCATGGCATCATTTGGCTCTACGGCCGTCACATCCAAACCACGAGCAGCCAGCACCAGTGTCAGGTGAGCAACGCCAGCCCCGACATCACAAAATTTATCGCCCTTTTCCGCACCGGCAATCGACAGCATCGCGTCAATCGCCGCATCGGCGTAATCAGGGCGTTTAAGATATGCATCAGCGAGCGTGGTGTAATCCCATTCGGTTTTCATACGGCATTTCTCTCCATCAGTTGGTTAATTAACTCTGCTGCCAAGTCACTGGCTTTCTGGCCTAACAAATACTCCACAACCCAATCAGCGGCCTCTGGCTCGTCAATAGGCAAATCCAAACCGGCGACATTCGACAGTTCCCCTGCGTCGAAGCGACGGTAAATTCCCTTCGGGTCTCGTCGGCGCAGCTCTTCAACCGGCACCTTCAGATAGACCTCAAAGTAGCCGGGCAAATTCTCGCGATTCCAGGCATGCACTTCGCGAAACAGCGAAATCGTGGCAATCACCACAGTCAATCCTTGCGAAGCAATGACCCGGCACAAGTGCGCGTATTGCATCGCCAGCGCCAAGCGACCCTCTAGCCCATAGTTTTGTGCATTGGCAGCCACTGCGCCAAATACTGACCGTAAATCATCGCCATCTAAGAGAGCTACATGTTCACCTTTCGCACGCAGCTGCCCGACAACTTCGATCGCCAAGGTTGATTTACCTGCACCAGAAAGACCGGTTATCCAAATTACTGTCCCATATTTCATATTTTCATATCTAAGGAGACGCTAAATATAGCCGATTGAGCTATAGAAAATCAGCCGGATCAAACATCCGTCCTTTAAGAGCAGCATAGTTGGGTTGCTTATTTCTGCCGTATAAGGATTTAGCTAGCTCGACCGTGTTCGAGTAAATTTCATAGGATATATGTACTGTTTTTACGATGACCAACGGGATCCGTCGGAGTATTTTGTTGTTGTATTGATTTCGATTTGCAACATTCCTAATGCTACTAGCGAGAGTTCTTATGAACATGTCGACTATTGGCTTGCAAGGTGTTCGTAAAACGAAGCCACTAGAATAGGTACCCGTCGGGTAGTTGAGCATCCTGATTGGCTCCATCAGAGCAGAAGAAATTGCTGCCTCATCCTCTTTTGATAGCTTGGTGGTCCAATTGTACGGAATTTTTTTTGAGTCAAATCCTGAAATCGGGATCCTGTCAGCGGAGTTTCCCCACCACAACTTCCGTAAAAATGTACTCTCTAATAATATGTCTTGGAACTCAATGCCAAAATAGCCGGCCAACGAAACCATGGCTTCACGATTCAATTCGTGGAACCTATTCAAGTCAATTATCCTAAGTTGGCCAGGATGTAATTTTAATGAAAAAAGATACAGTTTATGCACAGAGTCAGCATAAAGTCTAATTGTATTGTTCCGCATCAAAATGCTAATTTTAGTGTAGCCAGCACCGGTGCGAAGTGCGCACACCTTATCCCAAGACAACCAATCTTCGCGAGGATCCCTCGCCATTGCAACGTAAAATAGATCTGGGAAGTCGTCCAATGCACGATCATGACTTCCGTCATAGCTGTGAGCGTGAATAAGAATGTATTTTATTTTCGAAGGGTTTTGTCCAATTGTTCTTGCAAACGCTTTATGCACCCCGATCACAAAATCTTTGCGCGAAATCGGTCTCTCTTCCTTGACCCAAGAATCAAACTCATCGTGTAAGGCATTTTTTCTAAACTCCATTGAATCAACATACAAGTGTTGGTTTTGACCGGGCCCGAATAAACATGTGACCCTTTCGCCTGGAATTCCCAAATACGACTTCGATGAGTCGAAAACATCTGGGTGTTTACGAATAAACTCATCAAGTGCCGCTACCACATCAAATATGCTATGAGGGAAGGAATAGCTCATTCCCAACCCTGGAAGGGATACTACCTGATGGTGGCCATCAAACAGGCTTTGAATAAATAATGATCCAGAACGTCCATGGGGGGTTACTAAAATACAGTTTATTGATTCGTTCATATGATCCTCTCATGCCCACGGCAATCGCTTGCGTATCAGAGTAAGTTGGCATTTCGACATTGCGGTCGATTTGAAATCCGTCTTTCTCACTTTTACGATAAATCAGGCCAAATTCCTGCGATTAATGCATCGCGTAGCAATAATTTGTGGGCGGATTTACATGGGTATACCAGTCGCTTGCAGACATTAATGGTTTCGCTGTGAGCAAGTGCTAACATATAAGCGTTTACTGATATTGCCCATGTCGTTCAGGCGCGGGCGAAGGTACGCAAGAGTATCACCCGGCAGGAGTAAATCACTTATGGCGAGTTCTGGAGGCTCTGCTTGGCAATCCGACGGGCTTCATGCCATTGTCGCAAACCTTGTCCGGCGTTGATTCAGCCTTGCCGGATGCGGTCGCCACGCTTCGACGGATAGGAAATTCAAGCCCCAATCCACTTCGACAGAGTACACCCTGAACCCACCTTCGTCAACAACCACTTTGTGCTCACCCCAACCAACCATTAACTTCAGTTCAAAGACCGCTTTTGTTCGGTGTTCGCAGAGATTTGATGCGCGACACAGGCGGAAATCATACACTGCCTACAATCCGGATTTGCCACACCACACCACTCAACGCACAAAGCCCGCACCTGATCCACACCTTTCCACGCTCCGCCGCATTTGCGATGTCTGCAGCGCAGGGCTACCAGCGAAGAGTCCAGCCAAACTTCCGCTCGGGCTTTCCGCAGCGCCCCGCACTTTTTCAGCTGCGGGTCAGCAACCGGCCGGCGCCTGTTGCATTTCGAGCTTGCCGCAAGCTAAACATCCAGATCAGCCTTTTCGCTACCCCGCC
>SHZL01000061.1 GCA_009692275.1 Lysobacterales bacterium
GGACGGGTCGGGTTCATAGCCTGGAATCACCACCCTTGGCAGGTCGCGTTTGAGCAAGCGTTCAATTTCGACCAGCAATTCGTGCTCGTCGATGCACACCAGCGATACCGCCTGGCCTTCGTTACCGGCACGGCCGGTGCGGCCGATGCGATGCACGTAATCTTCGGGCACGTTCGGCAAGTCGTAGTTCACCACGTGCGGCAACTGGTCAATGTCCAGTCCGCGCGCTGCAACATCGGTTGCAACCAGTACCCGGATATCGCCGTTCTTGAATTCCGCCAGCGCACGCGTACGCGCACCCTGGCTCTTGTTGCCGTGAATCGCAGAACTGCTGATGCCGTCCTGCTTCAGTTGTTGTGACAGGCGGTTGGCCCCGTGCTTGGTGCGGGTAAACACCAGCGCCTGGCGCCAGTTTTGCGAACCCACCATGAAGGACAGCAACTCGCGCTTGCGTTCGCGATCCACCATGTGGATGACTTGCTCGACCAGTTCAGCCGGTGTATTGCGGCGCGCGACTTCAATGTGTTCTGGCGCCTCCAGCAGTGTTTCCGAAAATTTCCGCATTTCGTCGGAGTAGGTGGCAGAGAACAACAGGTTCTGGCGTTTGCGCGGCAGCAGAGCGAGGATCTTCCTGATGTCACGGATGAAGCCCATATCCAGCATGCGATCGGCTTCGTCCAGCACCAGGATTTCAACTTTGCTCAGGTCCACGGTGCGCTGCGAGACGTGATCCAGCAGGCGCCCCGGAGTGGCCACCAGGATCTCCACGCCATTGCGCAGCTTCTGGATCTGCGGATTGATTTTGACTCCGCCAAAAACCACCGCTGACTTCAAAGGCAAGTGTTTGCCATAGGTCAGCACACTTTGCTCCACCTGTGCCGCGAGTTCGCGCGTGGGCACGAGGATCAGGGCACGCACCGGGCGGCCCCTGGTTGGCAGTGAAGGTTTGTCGCTGAGCAGTTGGAGCATCGGCAAAGTAAAGCCCGCCGTTTTTCCGGTGCCGGTTTGTGCGCCCGCCAGGAGGTCCCTGCCTTGCAGGATGATGGGTATGGCCTGGCGCTGCACGGGTGTAGGTTCGCTGTAACCTTGTTCGTTGACAGCACGAAGGAGTTCGGCCGAAAGGCCGAGTTCTTTAAAAGACATAATATGTAGTGCTCGTTAATCGGCCTGCCTGTGACGTATGTCCCAGGTCGGTCCAGGCGGAAATTGTTTATTGGTATTCGAGGCTGGCCGAAAGAGGTTACCGCGAGGGATCAGGAATGACCGATTGCACCTGATGGGGCGGACTATACAGCAGAGCAGCGGGAAAAGCGAAGGCGCTGAGCGTATTTCCCAAAAGGTGCAGGGGGGTAAAGCTCCCGCTCGCTCGCCTGAATCTGTCTGAATAGCGTCCACCATCCGCTGACTGCAGGTTCAACTCGCCGCCCCTGGTTGAGCCCTATCCCTGCCCGCCGTAGCATTACCCCGTAGACCACCCGGACCTGTTTACGGACAGGGACCCGGGGAACAGACCGTCACGGAATCGGCGGAAGCAATGATCGCCCCGACTGCGACAATACCAAGCACCGCCCACAACCAGGTCAGGGAGGAATCATCAGAAGACCCGGCCCGTTTTACTTTGAGGCTGCGAATGTTGGCGTAGGGGACCAAACCAAACTTGCCGCCGATCCCCTCGTTGGTAATATCCGTCACGGCAAAATCCAGTTTTTCACTGTCGTTGGTGATGATTTCCACCTCATCCCCAATATACAGGCCGCTGTCCTCACCCTGGCTTTGCACATTTTGCACGCTGATGGGCTGCATGGAAGAGCAGGCGGCGAGGTGCAGGATCAGCAGGGAGAGGAGGAAATGGCGCATCACGATCTCAACATTGAAGTGGCCTAGTTCTCGCCACAAACCGACATGATACCGAATGTAGCCGGATCCGGCAGTTTCCCTTTTGCCACCAGCTCAGCGACCACTTTTTCCGCTGGCGATTGTGTGTCCCGCTCTTTGTGCATTGTCCGCTGCTGCTCCACCCACGGTGTATGCAACATCGGACAATACGTGGCTACCGTTTTCTGAATTCGTTTCCAGCGTCTTTCCTTGAAGATATTGGGCAGCCAGGATTCGTCCCGATCCGGGGTGACGTAGGTGCGGAAATCAAACGCATCAGAGAAACGCCAGCGACCGTCCTGTTGATACAACAAGGGCTTTTCCCCGTGGCACAACTGCTGATAGAACAGAAATCCCTGGTAGTTGGCCTCCAGGTCAGACGGTGAGAACACCCCGGTGACCCAATAGCCCTGCCCTCCCGATTCGAGCTTTACGCTGAATTGAATCATTTTGCGCTGCAATTCATCAGGAGGATATTTGTCCTCGCGCTTTTTCCACCAGCGGTAGTACCACCAGCCTTCCGATATGAAATGTGCCAGCTTGTCGGTGCCGAGGCGGATCCCATCCACCTGCACCGTAGGGCTGGGGTTTAGCCAGCGAGCGGTATCGACAGGGATGGTCTTGGCCAGCAGATAGTGCTTGCGGTAATCGCGATCCTCCTCGAGACCGAGCGGAATGCGGTCAACCAGGGGGCTGGTGATCACCCACATCTCGATGGCGTGGTAAATCGACTGTTGCATACGGTGCTGCACGACGTCGGCCATGGCTTCACAATCGCCTGTCGCATTTTCAGAACTTTCATCCAGGGCGGTCTGGATGGTCAACTTGACCCAGGCATTCAAATAGTCGGCTGAGTCTGCGATGGGCTTGCCCCAGGCATAGTACTGGTCGGTTTCCATGGCCTGCAGGGGAGAGCCGGCCAACAGCGCGGCAATAACGATCACCCGGCAAGTCAAATGGGCTTTCATGTGCTTCAAAACCCCCATCCTATGCTACCGGAATAGAGCCACTCGTCCGGAGAATTGGACGACAGGGAGTGCATGACCGCAGCGGCAAGGTTTATTCGCAATATGGAAAAATTGGCTTCGACGCCGGCAAAAGTCTGGCCGGGTTCAATCGGGCGGCTGCCCCCCCAGGTGCGCAGCACCGCCCCCCGTGCCGCGCACCCGAAATACACCGTTGGGATGAGGTGCTGCAACTGCCCGGTCTCTCCAGCCAAACGGCCCCAACCCACACTGCCTTGCAGGCCATACACGCCCGGTTCCACTGCTAATTGCCAGCCATGCAGCATGCAGCCAACGGCACAATTTTCACTCTTGGGTTGCTCCACGAATATGGCTCCAAGGCCGACGGACAGTAGTTGGGAGCTGCTGTACCTCGCCCGGATCAAGCCGTACCAGCGCCATTCGGTGTTTTCCAGTTCGGCACGCATCTGTTGCATAGCCTGATCTTTGGCGGATTGCTCCTGTGCAGATTGTTGTTCAGAAGATGGTCGTTCAGCGGTAAGGGCCGGGCTGGTGACGGGCTCCGCCTGGATTTCCCCGGCAAAAGCGTGCTGGCCCAGTAATTGAGCGCATGCAAACACGCAGGTGCAGAAAAATTTCTGTGGCGAGGGAAGGGCGCACGAGCATGTCTCGCCGCGCGTTCAGCGTGCATTCACTAGCGGATCGTCAAAATTTCGCAATGCCTCTGCTTTTCAGGGAAACTGGGCTCCCGGCAGATGTCCACAAGGGGTTTGGGAGTATGAAGATGAGAACACTCATTATGGTGTGGCTGGCATTGGCCAGTTGCAGTGTCCAGGCGTATGAAAACTTTATAGAAAACCCCGTAGCGCCTTACCCGGCCGGTTGCGCCACGATTCCCGATTCGCAAACCTTCATCTATGGCGACAACCTTCAACGGGTCTACGACGATGAGCTGACCCTGACCGATGCCTCCGATCTGACTAACGAACTGCCGGTTAATGTCCATGTTTACCGGGTTGCATGCGCAGACCCGAACCGCTCGGTGATCTGGATCGAGTTTGAGATTCCCGCTTTCCTCAACCCGGATAACACGTTTTACCTGACGCCCGAGGTGCATGCCTTCATTGATGGCCAGGACATAACCATGCGCCTGACCGGCGAGCCCAATACCTGGGGCAGCGCCACGGAACCCGATGGATTTGGCCACGTCATTGGTGGCTACCAGGAGTTCTCGAATGGCACGGAACTGACGTGGATCTATGTGCTGGACAACCTGTCCCTGTATGCAACCTTCTCCGATCCGGACCTGTTCATGTCCCCTGCACAATACAACGACAGCTTTGAACTGGACATTCTGACCCTGAACAGCACCTGGACCATTGAAATTCCGTCCACGTTTGACTCGCTCAATCCCAACCCCCGCTTACCCCTGTCCGGCAGGTTGTCAGGTAATTGGGTGGTGGGAGGCGTTCCCGACCAGGGGTTTGTCATTGCCATATCCGAATTGACCAACAGCCTTGATCCCCTGATGTTCCTGTCCTGGTACACCTACGATAACGATGGGAAGTTGCTGTGGCTCACCGGTGCCGCGCAGTTCGAAATCGGTGACACCCACATCACCATTCCCATCGAGCTGGTGACCAACGGCCAGTTCCTCGGCAGCAAGAAGGCAGATCGCGAGGTGGTGGGCAGCGTGATCATCACCAGCAACGACTGCAACGACCTGAGCTTTCATTACGAGCTGAACGATATTAACCTCGGCAGCGGCGATGAGAAATTGCAGCGCGTGTTTTCTCTGGAGACCGCGGGGTATGTGTGCCGGGATCTCGAAGCGCGGATCGACGCCAACTAGTGGTGCGCGGACGCCACCCGCGTGCGCTACACTGGTCACTGCGGGGCGAGTGTTTGAACTGCCATGGCGCAAATAGCTTCACAAAATGTTCAGAATGACTCGCTCACCAGCCTGCAGGCCAGGGTGGAAAGCGACCCGAACGATGGCGCTGCATGGCTGGCCATAGCCCGGATACTCGCCCGCAGCCCACCCGGCCCAAGTCTGAGACATGCCATTGGCCGGAGCATTGAATTACTGCCCGATGATTATCAGGCCTGGTTAATGGCGGGCCTGGAAATGCAGCAAAGCCGGGGAGCTGTTGCAGCGCTGCAGTGGTTGCATCACATATCCCAACAACGCCCCGAGCTGGTGGCTCCTCCTCTGGCCGCAGCGCAATTACAATCTGCTGATCAAACTGCAACAGCGGCCAAGAGTTTCCTTTCAATCATTCAGGATTTTCCCGCAGATGCTCGCGCCCATTTATTGTATGCAGAGCTGTTGCAGAAGCAGGGCGAGTTACATGCCGCTGGTGACCAGCTGCAACTGGCCCTGAATCTCAAGCCGGAGATTGCGCAAAACTGGACCGCACTGGCCATGCTGCGCCTGGCGACAGGCCGTTACCAGGAAGCGGTAATGGCCGCCAATTCTGCGCTGGATATAGGCCCCGGCGAAGGGCCTGCGCGCATGGCACGCGCGGAAGCGTACCGGCTTGCAGCACGATGGAAACCTGCGATGGATGACTACCGTGAGCTGCTCAGAACGAAACCTGACAATCCATTCATTCTGATGGGCATCGGTTGTTGCCTGGCGGGAGCTGGTGACTTTGCAGGGGCGCTGGTCCAGCTCGAGAAGGTACTGCAGATCAAGCCGGATTTTTTCGAAGCCAGGCTCAACGTTGCCTTGGTTCTGGCAAGCCAGGCCAAAAATTCCGAAGCGCTCGATTACCTTGCGACCTTGTTGCAGCAGGGTCAATTACCAGCACCTCTGCGAGACCAGGCCTTGGTCGCGCGGGCAGCCTTACTCGAGCAACAACGCTTGCCAGCTTATCTGCACGGAACTCCAGAAACTCACAACCTGGAAGAATTGCAGGCAGCTTTGCGACAGGCTCCTGAGATCCTGTTGCAACCCGACCAGCGTGTGGAGGACAGTTTGCGTGTCATGGCGCTGGCCAGCCAGGGAGCGAACTTGCAGCTTTCTGACCCAGGATGCCGGTTTGAAAAGCGGCATGCTGCATTTGTAGAAGCCTGTGTGCTGAGCCGTGCTGCGGACACAGTGGCTGATATGGTTAAGCTGTGGCATGACCTGCAACAACCTGGAACGGACTTCAGCGGTTTGGATCACACGGCGCGTGAACTGCGTGAGACCTGGAGCGCAGTGTCCGTTCGACAACGCCTGTGTGCTGCACAGGTTAATAAGGGCTGTGGTGAGGCCTGGCTACGCTATTGGCACGCTCGCTTGTTTCGTCAATCTGCGGCTTGTTTTCCAGGCCTCTTCAAGTGTGCTCCCAACAACATTGGGCTGCACGAGACCACAGCCCCGCAACAGGTGATTCGGTCTGTCAGGTTCCTGCTGGATGAACTTTACCCCTCATTACCCGCCGGTTTGAGCCGGGCCGCATTTATGCTGGTTGCCATGTGCCGCATTCATGGCTTTGTGGATGGCAACGGCCGAGTGGCAAGATTTCTTTTTGGCTGGGAACTGGAGTGCGCCGGCCTGCCACCTGCGCTCTGGACTCCTGACCTGTTGAAAAAAGGGCTTGTCCATTGCCAGGACCAGGCGCTGTATAGCAACAGCTTCGAAGCGTTCCAGCCTGTTTTGCAGCAAGCACAAAGCCAGACTGAAACTTTGTTAAGAGACTTCTCCGAACGCCTGGCTCAATCCTGATTGGGTTTTCGCTGTTTGCGGATTTTGTGCTGGTCAAGATTACCTGGGCGATTCAGCAGGTTGCCTGGAAATAGAGTGGTTCCTGCCCAGGCAGTGGTGTTTACTCCTTGCTGTTGTTGCTCAGCAGGGTGATGTTGACAACCAAACCATCGAAGGGATGGACAGCGGGTGGAACCCGGTCCTGATGCATTCGCACCGGGCAAAGTGTTAACCATGTGGTCGGAATAGACCAATGGTTCTACCCCGATTTCCCGGAGACCTCGTTAAGAGTGGACAATCTACCACCGCGAGGTGAAACATGGCGAGAAAGCGATACAGTCCTGAATATAAGCAGGAAGCAGTAACACTGGTTCAACAATCCGATATTCCTCTCCCGAACCGATTTGGAGCAATTCGTCAAGGTGGTCGGTGATTTTCGAAATGCCTTGGTACACAACCGCGATGCGGATACGGCGACTCGTCAGCTGGCTCTGGCCGTCCTGGAGTGATTTGGCAAGGCATTTGCGGCGGCAAGGGCAATGCAGGACTGACTTCATCGACTTATCCACGAAACAATTGCGGTGGGGGCGACATTATTTGAACCGCGGACCATTACCAATCGTCCTGCAGTGTGAATTTCGTAAACTCCTGAAGTGGGAAGATTGTGCTTGGACGAGCTTTCAGATCTACGCGTGGCGTGACAGAAGGCCATAATTAACTCAAATTCGAGCCGATTCCATGTGTTCAATCTTGGAAACTAAATCTCTTGGGGATTGAAAGATAAATGCCTTTCCGCGCTTGAATTTATCCAACAATTCGAGTTCGCTAAGCTTTAATAAATCGGTTCTGGAAGTCTGATACGTAACCGAATGCGAGCGAGCGTGTGACTGAATAGTGTAGTTAAATCCTGGATGTTTTAGCGCATGAGAGATTACAGCAATTTGGCGATGGTTAAGGAGTCTCTGAAGTTCGCTCCTCATAATTGACTCGGTCTTTCTGAATTCTTCTGTCTTTTTCCTTAAGTATTCAAACAAAGCCGCGATGGATTCCAAGATTACGTCAAACTGGTTATCCAAAAAATAGGTGAGGTCGTTTGCATCATTCTCAACGTAGAGAAAGGATTTCGCATATTTGATAGGAGCTTTCTTAATTATCTTTGAGATCGAAATGTATTCAATCAGCCAGTAGTGCGTTTTGGCCATGTACCAGTAAAACAGAGCCCTTGCAGTTCTGCCGTTTCCATCAATGAACGGATGCTCGTACGAAAGCATGAAGTGCATTATTACGGCGCATACCACCGGATGAATGAACGGAACGTGATCCTCTTTGTTCGCGAAAACAATTAATCGTTTGATCCGACTTGGAATCAGGTTGGCGTGAGGAGGCTTGTACAGCAAAGTTCCGTCGCGATTATCTTGAACCGTAACGTCTTCGTCCGGCCGCCTCCATCTCCCTGATCCTGTTGGATCGTCTAAGGTGTCTTTTGTGAGAATCCTGTGAAGCTCTAGAAGAAATTCTATGCTTAACGGCTCATTTCGATTTTCGCGTATGAAACTCATGGCGTTGTAGTTATTTAGTATCATCATTTCACTTCGGTCGCGAGGGCGCCTTCCGCTCCGAAGCATGTCCTTTGCCTCCTGAGTGGTTGTTGACGCCCCTTCGAGCTGGCTAGAGGTTATCGCCTCCTCTAAAAGCGAATTGATGATATAGCGATCGCGATTTGCGTCGGTTGTGATTGGTGCATCTGCTTGAATGGATCCAGAAGCGTCTCGATCCATTTGATGAAGCCGCCTTAGCAGGCTTTCGGTCGTTGTGAACGTAAAGGGATTTCCATCCGGATCCGCAAATGGGAGCTTCTGGCTGCTGGCTGATCTTGCATGTCTCACCATCAGCCACCATTCTGCATGGCTGACGTCTTTTGGTGTCGGTTTGTGTCGTAGCTGGTCCCAATGCAGGTAACTGCCCGAGGGTTCTGGGCCTATTCCCAGGCTCATCAGCTCAAAGAAGCGGTCAGGGCTATTGTCTTCCCATAGGCCCTTCATTGGCGGTGGGCTTAGCGGTAGTTTCATGGCAGATCTACTAATTTATGAATATTTAGTATATTAGTTTGATTTAGAGGGAATATCTACTAATTCTTTAGTTATTAGTAGAAGACTAGTAGTTATGAGTTCGCTCGACTCCAATGAGATTTTTTACTAAGTTAGAAGAAATTAGTAGTCAATTAGTATTTATATCATTGTCACGATATGAGTAAATGGCGGCGACAGCCACCCACTTAAAGATATAAGACTCTGTTGTGTATGAAAGAAAATACAGCTATCTGGTGATTGTGCCCCCAGTGCTGACCCTTATTGCGCAGGCTCTCGATAATTGAATGCGACTGCTGCTCATTGCAATCCTGACGCGGCTGCAGCAAGCAGCAGTGCCGGGCAGTCCCGGAGCGGTTTTTCGGACAGCAAAAACCCGCGGGCGCAGCTGACCTTTCTCCTGTAGTCGATCGAGTTTTGGTGGAGACCATCAAAGGTAACCCTCAGTTCTGCTCCTCCGTCAAAAGCGGATACTCATCAGGCGTGAATTTCCGCACCGCTTATAGCAGCAACCGGCCAAAAGCAGCCCTTCGGGGCCGGTGGTTTGGGGGGGCCATTTTAGAGAAATCCCTCGCCGAGTTGAAAACCCGCTTCAATCTCTTTGCCCAGTTCATCGCAGCCCGTTTTTCGGCAGGGGTTTGGTCGGCTTCATCAGCCGGGTGACGCTTTCTGCGTTTGCCCCGCCTGGCCGGTGTTACCTTTGCCCGATACTTGCTATTTGGTGCGAAGACGCCATGAAACCGGATTAGATTTACTCGAGGTTTTGGCACCAGTGCCACTAAGCTGGCCAGACCTCTACCGCGTGGACCTGGACAGCGGCAAGAAGGAGCGTATCGCCAAAGGCAGCGCAAGGCACCGCGGCTGGGTGGTGGGTGGCGATGGAGCAGTGGTCGCCAATGCGCAATATCATGATGAAACCGGTCTCTGGCAGTTGTATGCCGGGAACAACCACGAAAAGCTGTTGTTCGAGAAGACCTCGATGCTCGGTAAAATTGACCTCATCGGCCAGGGACACAGCGCCGGTACGGTGTTGTTTGACGATGATGAAAAAGACGACGCCTCCCTGATAGAGTTCTCGGTCGTCGACAAAAAGCAGGAGCAACTCTGCGACAAACTGTTCAGGAACGAATATGTAGTTGACCCCGACACCGGGCGGTTACTCGGACGCCTTGGCCCACGCGCACCTTACGCAATGCTGTTCGACGCCAGGTTGCAAGCCCGATTCGACGGCGCACGCAAGGCATTTCCCGCCTACCAGATGCGGCTGGAATCGTTTAGCCGTAATCTGGACCGCCTGATCGTATTCACCGATGTTGGTGATGATTCAGGAACCTGCTGGCGGGTGGACATTGCCACGGGCAGGGCCGATCCGATCGGCAGGGCCTACCCCGAAATCGATCCCGCCGACGTCGGGCCCACATCGGTGTTCGCCTACAAGAGCAGCGATGAATGGCCGATCGAGGCCGTGTTGACGTTGCCGCCGGGGCGTAAAGCGAGGGATCTGCCTGTTGTGGTGCTACTGAAGCAGGGGGGACGTCGGGTCCTGCCGATATGGTGGCATTTCTCTATTGGGAAA
The DNA here is from genome assembly GCA_009692275.1 of Lysobacterales bacterium. Classification (GTDB taxonomy): domain Bacteria; phylum Pseudomonadota; class Gammaproteobacteria; order Xanthomonadales; family SZUA-36; genus SHZL01. Next base: position 10,198 of record SHZL01000061.1, read on the forward strand.
AAGACCGGCACGGCATCAACAGCGACGCAACGCGCTATTTCCGCGCGGTAACGGGAACCACGACGTGAAGTGCCGACAACGTGCGGCCGATCTCTCCCGCGCTGAACGCCGAGCGCGCGGACGCACCGGTGCTGCTGATTCACGGCAAGGACGATACGGTTGTGCCCATCGAGCAGAGCAAAAAAAATGGCGGCAGCACTCAAGAGCGCGGACAAACCTGTGGAGTTGCTGGCGATCGATGTCGCAGAGTAGAGTAATTATCAATAGGTCGGCAGTTGTCGCGCTACATTCTTCTCGACGGCGACCGGCTCTTTACCAAATCCCTTCGCGACAAGCAGATAGAAAACCGGCACCACGAACAGCGTGAACAGCGTGCCCACCAGCATGCCGGCGGCAATCATCAGGCCGATATTGAAGCGGCTGTTGGCACCGGCGCCATATGCCAGCAGCAACGGTGCTACGCCGAGCACGGTCGCTGCGGTGGTCATCAGGATCGGCCGCAAGCGCAATGCCGCTGCTTCCAGCACCGCATCGTGGCGCGACAGACCACGCGCCACGCCCTGGTTGGCAAAGTCGACGATGAGTATCCCGTGTTTGCTGATCAGGCCGATCAGTGTCAGCAGGCCGACCTGCGTGTAGATGTTCAACGTCACGAAACCGAGCGCGATCGGGATCACCGCGCCAAACACCGACATCGGCACGCTGATCAGCACGACCAGCGGATCGCTGAAGCTGTTGAACTGGGCCGCAAGAACCAGGAAAATCACCAGCAGCGAGATGCCGAACAGCGTGGCGAAATTCCGGCTCTCCTGCATGAAGCGCCGTGATTCGCCTTCGTGGCCGGTGCGGAACCCGACCGGCGCTTTCTCGCGCAGCGTACGCTCAAGAAACGCCAGGCCTTCGCCGAGGCTGTGCGGCGGCATCATCATGCCCTGGATCGTTGTGCTGTTGAGCTGCTGGAATTGGCGCAATACATTCGGTTCGACATTCTGTTCAAGCGTGATGACTGTCGACATCGGCACCAGGCTGCCGCTGGCGGTACGCAGATAATAACG
>SHZL01000062.1 GCA_009692275.1 Lysobacterales bacterium
CTTACTGCATGGCGAACGGCGGCCGCAACCGGATTCGCCACGGATCTGCTGGCGCGCCGGGATGTCCGTTGCGGCCTGCTGGTTGGCAGCGGCACCCAGGCGCGTGCGCAGTTGCTGGCCATGGATGCGGCTCGAGACCTGGATGAAATTCGCTTATATGCCCGCGACCGGAACCGGGTGCTGCAGTTGATCGCTGCGGTGCAGCCGGAAATCAAGGCGCGATTGACTGCGGCTGATGACTGCGCAACGGCGGTGCGCGCAGCCGCTATCATCACCACGGCCACGACCAGCACCACACCGGTCATTGATGGGGGACAGGTGGCACCCGGTTGCCATGTAAATGGCATCGGCAGTTTCCGGCCGGGCATGTGTGAGCTGGATTCGACGCTGGTAGCAAAATCCAGGGTGTTTGTAGAGTCGCGTGCTACGGCTTTGGCAGAAGCCGGTGAGCTCATTGCAGCCTGCCGCGAGGGCATAAGCAGCCAGTCCCAATGGACTGAGATCGGGGAAGTCACTAGCGGGGTCGCCACCGGGCGTTGTAATGAGGAAGAGCTTACGTTCTACAAGTCGGTCGGACATGCCGTATTTGATCTGTTTGCCGCTGCGGCGGTTTACGAGGCGGCGGTGGAACTCGACCTGGGACAACATTGGAATCCTTGATAGCGGGAGTAAACACATGATGAATGCCTTACTGCGCACCAGCCCGGTGGGTTTCCTGTTGATCCCCCTCCTGTTGCTCTCATTGGGGCAGCCTTTGGCCGCTGCAGCATCAGAAGATGGCGCGCGTTTTCAAAAGATTTATGCAACTGAATGGGCATTTCGCCTCAGGGAATTTCCCACCCTGGCCAGCGCGAATGGCGTTGATGACTATGCCGGCCAGATAACTCATGTGAGCGAACAGGACCAGTTGCGCCGTAACACCTACTGGCAGGGCATACGCGAACAATTGGACCAGGTTTCCTGTGCGCGCCTGGACCACGAGGAATGCATTAACTATCGGCTTTTCACCAAGCAAATCGACGATTTTCTGGCCGACTATCAGACCAGGGCCTACCTGATTCCCTTCAACAGTGACTGGGGCTTCTATATGGAGTGGGGCCGCCTTCCGCAGGAGACTGATTTTGTCACCACGCAGGACTACCGGGATTACCTGGCGCGTCTGCAGCAGATGAGCGTGGTGATGGATGAGTACATTGCCCTGATGCGTACCGGCCTGGAACTGGGGTTTACCCAGCCGCGGGTAATTCTTGCCGGGAGGGATGAACCCATCAAGGCACAACTGGTGGAGAAGGTAGATGCCAGCCCGTTCTTTGCGCCCTTCCTTAAAATGCCGCAGACCATCAGCGCTGCCGAGCGGGCACAGATTATCGAGACCGCGCAGGGTGTGATCGCAGATGAGGTGATTCCTGCCTACCAGCGTCTGTACGATTTTTTCCAGGCAGAGTACCTGCCCGGCGCCCGCGAGACCCTCGGCGCTTACCAGTTGCCAGGCGGCGAAGCATTTTACCAGGCGCAGGTGCGCCGCTATGCCACGGTAAACCTGACTCCCCAGGAGATCCACGACATCGGGCTCAGCGAGGTGGCGCGCATACGCGCGGAAATGGAGACAACCATCAGGGAAACCGGGTGCAAAGGCGACTTCGCTGAATTTATAGAATTCCTGCGCACTGATCCGCAGTTCTACGCCAGGACCCCCAAAGAGTTGCTCTCGATAGCGTCCTACTACGCGAAGAAAATTGACGGGCGCCTGCCCATGATGTTCGGGCATTTACCGCGGCAGCCCTATGGCGTCGCCCCTGTGCCGGAAGAACTGGCGCCGTTCTATACCGGGGGCCGCTATGTGGGCGCTCCGCTGGACGCGCTGCGGGGCGGTTACTACTGGGTCAATACCTATGCGCTGGAAAGCCGCCCCCTGTACACCATTCCGGCCCTGACTCTGCACGAAGGCGCTCCCGGCCATCACATCCAGGGTGCACTTGCACTGGAATTGGAGAGTCAGCCGCCGTTTCGCCGCAACGACTATATATCCGCCTACGGCGAGGGCTGGGGCCTGTACGCTGAAAAGCTGGGTGTCGAGATGGGTATTTACGAGACGCCCTATGAAAATTTTGGCCGCCTGAGCTACGAAATGTGGCGCGCCTGCCGCCTCGTGATTGACACGGGCATCCATGCCATGGGCTGGACTCGCGAGCAGGCCCAGGCTTATCTTGCCGGGAATACAGCGTTGTCGCTGCACGAGGTATCCACGGAAATTGATCGCTATATTTCCTGGCCTGGCCAGGCGCTCAGTTACAAGCTCGGTGAATACACCATCTGGCAGTTGCGTCACGAGGCGGAGCAAAAGCTGGGAGAAAAATTTGATATCCGTACTTTTCACGACTATGTTCTGGGCCTGGGTTCAGTCACCCTGGAAATTCTGCAGGATGAAGTTCGCGCATGGATTGCATCCCGGGAATAAACTATGTTTCTGGCCGACCCGTAAATCCAAGGAGTTCAAATGAACGCACGTTTCGCATGGTGTTTTTTAGTTTGTTTTTTGCTGGCCCCTGCCTGGGCTGATCAAAGCCAGCCGGCGGGCTCTGCTCCCGCTGCAAGCGCCCAACGCCGGCCTTCGCCAGCCGGGGCCGAGGTAGCGATTGTTGATATCAAAGACGGGGCGGTCGTGGCTACCACATTCCTGGTGCAGTTCTCGGTTACCGGCATGGACATAGCGCCTGCCGGTACGGATATTCCCAATACGGGCCACCACCACTTGCTCATTGATGTCGAGGAACTGCCAGATCCGAATCTGCCCCTGCCAAAAAATGAACACTTCATGCATTTCGGCGGTGGGCAGACCGAAGTGGAGTTGACCCTTTCCCCGGGAGAACACACGCTGCAGTTGGTATTTGCTGACTATGCCCACGTTCCGCACAACCCCGTGGTCAAATCAGTCCCCATCACCATCGTTGTTGCAGAAGACGCCAACGCTGGGCAAACGGACCGGGATAAAAACCCGTGACCATTGCCGCGAACAAGGTTGTTTCGTTTCACTACACGCTCAACAATGCCGCCGGCGAGGTCCTGGAATCGTCGCGGGAACATGCACCTATGACCTACCTGCACGGGTCCGGCCACGTCATCAGGGGCCTCGAGCATGCACTGGAGGGCAAGGGTGCGGGGGATACATTCCAGGTGGTCCTGCAGCCGGCGGATGCCTACGGTGAGAAAAAGCCAGCCAACATGCAACGCATATCGGCCAAACATGTGCCCAACGCAAAGGGCCTGAAACCCGGCCAGGTGATCGGTCTGCAATCCCGGCAGGGGCCGGTGCAGGTCACTGTAGTCAAGGTGGGCCGATTCAATATTGACGTAGACGCCAACCATCCGCTGGCCGGGCAAGTGCTGACCTTCGACGTCGAAGTTACCGGGGTGCGCGATGCCAGCGCAGAAGAGAAATCCCACGGCCATGTCCACGGCACGGGTGGCGTGGAGCATTAGGCCGTGAAGGCCATGGTTCTTGGTCCGGGGCTTACTCCGGGTTTTGGCCTGCGAGTTCCCTGAGGGCGGGCATATTGCGAATGCGGACTTCCTTGCGGTCCACGCGCAACACGCCTGATTTCTGGAAGCGCGCAAGCACCCGGCTCACGGTCTCAGTTGCCAACCGCAGGTAGCTGGCGATGTCCCGGCGTGACATGGCAAGAATGAATTCATTTTCGGAATAACCGCGACGGGCGAAACGCTCCGACAGCGAGACCAGGAACATCGCAATACGTTCGTCCGCGCTTAAATCCCCTGCGCTGACTCATGAGGCGAAACAGTTCGGCCTGCAGTTCCGGCATTTGCCGCGCCAAACTAGACATTGATTCGAAGGTTAAGCCACATACTGCGCTGGTATCAAGGGCAACCACGTTGGCTGTATGTCGCTGCGAATGGATGGCATCCAAACCGATTATTTCGCCCGGCAAATGGAAACCCAGTACCTGTTCCTGCCCTTCATGGTCGACGATATAACTCTTGAAACAACCGGTGCGCACTGAAGCGACGGAACGAAACTCATCACCGGCGCGGAACAGGTGCTCAGCCGGCTGGATGGGCCGCGAACGATGAACGATTTGCTCAAACCGCTGAATCTCGTCGGGTGAAAGCCCGCGAGGCAAACACAGTTCACCCAGGGCGCAGCGGCTACATGCCACCTGGGACCGGCCCTGACTGCTGCAGATATCGTACACGTTGTCTGATCTTGCCACGCTTTCCATGCGCCACTGTCCTCAACCGCTTTGCGCTTTGTGGCTACATTATATTTACCTGATCAACCGCCACGCATGAGTAGTTCTACCTATGCGGCCGTATGCCGGTATGCGCGACCTGGGGGCGTGGATGGCAATGAAACTAGATCACCCGGGAATACCTCGGCTGGTCTGTAGCGGATTGGATGTATTCATCAAATATCATGGCGACGGCCCGCATCAGCAGACGACCTTCGGCAGTCAGGGTGAAACCGTCTTCATTGAGATCGGCCAGGCCGTCATCTGCCAGCAGCTGCAGCCGGTGCAGCTCCAGCGCGAAATGGTCATTGAAATCGAAATGGAATCTGTTACTGAATTCCTGGAAATTAACGGCGCTGTGGCACATGATGGCTTCAATCACTGCACTGCGCAGCCGGCCTTCCTGGCTTAGGCTGGGGCCGCGCCAGACCGGCAATTCACCACGGCCAATGGCATCCTGCCACTGCGGAATTTTTTTGTAATTCTGGGCAAAGCAATCGCCCACTTTGTCAATGGCGCTGACACCCAGCCCGACAAGATCGCATTCAGAATGGGTCGAATAGCCCTGGAAATTCCGGTGCAGGTGACCCTCGCGCTGGGCGCGACTCAGCTCGTCTTCCGGCAGGGCAAAGTGATCCATGCCGATATATACATAACCTGCCCCGGTCAGTTTCTCGATGGTCAGCGCCATCAACTCCAGCTTGGTTTGGGGGGTCGGGATGTCCGCTGCATTGATCATGCGCTGGGAGCGAAATACCTCTGGCATATGCGCGTAGTTATACACCGCAAGACGGTCGGGGCGTGCGCCGAGAACCACAGCCAGCGTTTTGCTGAAACTTGCCGTGGTTTGCAGCGGCAGGCCGTAAATCAGGTCAATGGAAACCGACTTGAAGCCCAATGCGCGCGAATCGGAGATCATGTTCAGGGTGGTCTGTGGGTCCTGGATGCGGTTGACCGCCTTTTGTACATCGGGATCAATGTCCTGGACGCCGAGGCTGATGCGATTGAATCCCAGGTCGACCAACCTGCTGAGGCGTTCCCGGTCCACGGTGCGAGGATCTACTTCTATGGAGAACTCACGATCCCTGGCCGGGGCAAAGGTGAAGGCGTGCTCAAGGTTGGCCATCAACTGCTCCAACTGGATATCGTCGAAGTAGGTGGGTGTGCCCCCGCCGAAGTGCAACTGGGTAACCTGGCGGTCGTGGTCGAACAATTCACCCCTCATCCGGATTTCCTGTGACAGAAATTGCAGGTAGGCGACGCCCTGTTCGATGTGCTGCGTGACTTTCTTGTTGCACCCGCAGTAGTAGCAAAGCGAGTGGCAGAACGGCAGGTGCACATACAGCGAGAGGGGCGATGGAATCAGTTCGGAATTGCTCTCTCTTACAAAACGGCGGTACAGCTCTGCATCGAAGCCTTCATGGAACTGCACGGCAGTTGGGTAGGAGGTATATCTCGGGCCGGCGACATCATAGCGCTGTACCAGCTCGGGGTTGAATTGCACTTGTTGGCTCATGTCCGCATCAGTCTGCGCTCATCGGTTCAGCGCAGCTTACGCCGAACGGGGAACGTGTAACTTGACCGGCGTCAATTGCAGGCCAGACCTGCGCTAAGCGCAAATCAGTCCCCGTTATAGATACATCCGGCGTTGCAGGTTTCCTGAACAACAACTTTGGAAAGCTCCGGCAACCCACCCTTGAGCCGCTGCCAGATCCACCTTGCCAGGTTTTCGCTGGTTGGGTTTTCCAGGCCTTCAATCTCATTGAGGTAGTGATGGTCCAGCCGCTCGAACAAGGGCTGGAATGCAATGCGCAGATCGGCAAAATCCATTACCCAGCCACTGTGCTCGCCTACGCTGCCAGTGACGTGAATCTCAATGCGGAATGAATGACCATGAATCCGTGCACACTTATGGCCCGCCGGAACATGTGGAAGCTTGTGCGCCGCTTCGATTTGAAAAACGCGAAATACATCCATGGGCGGATTGTGCCGTCCGGGCAGCCACTAATCAAACCTGGCCGCCAGGCAGGTAGCGTGCGGCAGGAATCAGCTGCCGGAGCGAAACCCCGTCTTTTCGTGCGAACCATCACAGAAGGGTTTGTTGGCGGAGTGGCCGCAACGGCATAGCGAGCCACGCTGTTTGACGCATTCCTGGCCGTGGCTGTTGTGCAGCCGCAGGCGGCCACTGAAGGTCACCGGGCCATTCTTGATGATTGCAATGGTGAGTTTGCTGGACCGCTCGGAGTGTTGCACATCGGATGCTTCGTAAATCCTTCCGGAATGTAGAAATTCGACAATCAGGTGATGTTCGTCACAGATCGGCTTGGTCGAGGAGCCCCCACAACGGCACAAACTGAGGTGATTGGCGTAAACAATGCTTCCGTCTTCCTTTACCAGGGTGATATTGCCTGTCAGGTTGATCGGCCCGGCGCCGGTGATCAGGGCTTCATTGGGTATTTCCAGCAAGCGGGGTGGCCCGTGCTGCTTTTGCCGCTCGGCAAACCAGCGGTCCAGTGCCTTGGCAGAGTGGGTCAGGCCTTTGGGCCGGGACGCTTCCGCAGGACGGCTGTAATCGTCCATGTAGGCAACAAACGTGCTCTTGGCTTCAGAATTGCCGAATTCGGACTTGCGCGCTGCGGAGTGTTGATCAACTCCACGTACTGCCATGGCGGCAGCCTTGGTAGTGTCATCCATGATTACCTCTCCAGGAAATCCATTTCCTGAGCCTAATGTACCACCATATTTGGCAGACTGCGAGAGTTTGTTGTTCAGGCCATTTGGCCGGAAGTGCTAGGTGTCATTGCTATTATTAACCGGAGGCAGGTGGCTCCGTCGCCATCAGCGCCTGCAAATCAGCCAGAACCTGCGCGGTATGGGTATCGGGAGCAACCTGGTCATAATGCTTCACGATGATGCCTTCCGGGTTGACCAGGAAAGATTGCCTGCTGGCAATTTTCATCAGCTTGTAATCGGTTAATACACCGTAGGCTTCCGCAGCCTTCCCCCCGACATCGGCGAGAATGGTAAAGGGCAGTTTGTACTTGGTCGAAAATTCCTTGTGGGAGTCGACGTCATCCAGGCTGATGCCCACTACCTCGGCGCCCATTCCCTGGAAGGCATAAATGTTGTCGCGAAAGCTGCATGCTTCGGTGGTGCAACCCGGCGTATCGTCCTTGGGATAGAAATACACTACCAGCCAGGTGCCGCTGTAGTCGCTGAGCTTATGCCATTCACCATTCTGGTCCTGTAAGTTGAAACCAGGAGCAGCACTACCCACGGCCGGCGGGTCTCCCGCACAAGCGGCCAGGGCAATCACGGCCAGGATCAAACCGAGCACATATCGATTCATGGGCATTCTCCTCGCCCGGCAACCGGGAGCCCGGCACCAGGAACAGACTAACGTTCAGGACACTTGCTTGTCGTCACGAGCCACTGAAAATAAGATGCGGCCTGTTGTACAGGTTAGCAGCAATAACGGCCAGTGTCAGACCAATGACCAGGGTGCTGGCAATGGACAACGCATACCAAGCCAAGGGTACAGCATCCCCACGGATGATTTCACCGATCAGCAAATTTTGCGAAAACAGGGGGATGGACATCATCCAGGTTTCCGGCCGGATGGGGTTGGACATGAAGATGATGCTCGGAATCAACGGGATGATCACTACCAGGCCCATATAGGACTGCGCTTCGCGGTAGGACTTGGCAAATGCCGCAAGCAGCGTGAGCAGGCTGGCCGCGAGGATGGCTACAGGGGCAATGACCAGCAGGATAAGTACCATGGAACGGGTGGTGATGCTCAGGTCCACGCCGAAGGTGCCAATCGGCATGAGCGGCATGGTCAGTTTGAACGAGAGCAATGTAAGCGCCAATGAGACCATGGCGAACAACATGGTGGTTGCAAGTTTTCCACTCATGACCTGCCAGCGCGGCACCGGGTTGATTAACAAGGGCTCAAGGCTTTTGCGCTCTTTCTCGCCGGCCGTGGTGTCCATCGCGAGATGCATTCCTCCCGTAAACGCGGTAATCATGAGGATGTACGGCAGGAAAATCATGGCCAAAATGGCGCGGCTCTTGGCAGTGGAAAGATCAACGTCCCGAATCATGATAGGTGTTGCGATCTGTGGCGCTACGCCGCGCAGGTGCAGCCTCAACACGCCCATTTGTTGACCGTACACGGTGAGCAGGCTTTTTACCCGCCTCACTGCGACTTCCGATTCCCTCCGGGAAGGGTCAGTGATGACCTCCACGGGTGCGGGCTCGCCCCTGTTCCATTTTTCTGCAAATTCAGCCGGGATGCGGATGATGACCAGCTCTTCCTGGCTCCGCACCAGGGCCTCCGGGTCCTTCGGGGCAGCTTCAATTACCGTACCCTGCTGCTCCAGAAAACGGACCAGGCTGGGTGCGTTTTCTGCGCCGACCACCGGAACCTCCAGGGTTTTCTCCGCGCGTTCTTCTTCGGCTGAGTTGGTAAACCATATCAGGGCAATGAACATCACTGGAAAAAGCACCGGGCCCAGCAACAAGGAGTTAAACAGCGCGCGCCGGTCACGGATATTTTCCTTGACCTCTTTGCGCAATACCGTGATCAGCCCCCTCATGCCAGCAAACCCTCATCGCTGCCGATCAGTTTGACGAAAGCATCTTCCAGCGAGTCGCAGCCACTGCGCTCCAGCAGCTCATCCTTGGTGCCATCGGCGGCAACTTCCCCCCTGGCAATGATCACGACACGGTCACACAGCGCGGCGACTTCCTGCATGATGTGGGTTGAGAGCACCACCGAGTGGCCGCCGCTCTTGAGGCTAAGAATGTAATGGCGCAAGGCGCGTGTGCCCATGACATCAAGTCCGTTGCTGGGCTCATCCATCAACACGGTTTGCGGCCCGTGCACCATGGCACGTGCAATGGCCACCTTGACGCGTTGACCCTGGGAAAATCCCTCGGTTCGCCGGTCGATGAAGTCCGCCATGTCCAGTGTCCGGGTCAATTCCTCGATGCGACTTTCCAGCAAGGCTTTGTCAAGGCCATGCAAATCACCGTAGTAACGGATGTTTTCCCTCGCGGTAAGCCGGGTATACAAGCCCCGACTGTCCGGCACGACTCCCAGCGTCCGTTTGATTTCCATGGCATCGCGAGTCGGGTCCAGCCCGTCGATGCGGATTTCGCCCGCGTCCGGCGGCAGCAGCGAATAGAGCATTCTGAGCGTGGTGGTCTTGCCCGCGCCGTTGGGTCCAAGCAGGCCGGTGATTTCGCTGTCGCGAGCTTCAAAGGAAATTCCCCGCACGGCTTGCACCTTGCCGAAGGATTTGTGCAGATTCGTCACCTTGATCATGGGTTCGGCCCGGTCAGCGACATGAACCAGGGGGAGGCTTGCAGCTGGGCCAGGCACTGCGCATCCAGTCCAGCCAGGCTGGCGGCGACAATAAAGTCAGTCACCACCTGTCCCACGCAACCCCGGCTGGAGATGCTGTGGCCTTGTCCGGGTGCGACCAGGTGCAGGCTGTTGGATAATCCTGCCTTTACCTGCTCAGCGTATTCGGGGGGTGTAACCGGATCCAGTTCGCCGGACAGAAGCAATGCTGGCGTGTCGCTGATGACCGGTTCGTGGAAGCCGTCAGGTACTTCGCCGCGCGGCCAAATCGCGCACTGAATGGCAGCAACCCTGGTCATGCTGTTGCCGAGCAGTCGCCCGCTGTCCGTGCCGGCTCCAGGGAACAGCGGAAAATCCTCGGCACACACCACCGACATTTCCATGCCCTGAGCAATGCTTTCAGACAGTCCACTGGCGGTAATCAGCAGTTGGCTGGCAATCCGCCTGTAATTGCCTTGCGTTGCAGCTTCATGAATCAACAGAGGCAGCATGGCCTGTGTTTCCGCGGAATAGGTCAGGAACCGTATGGACAATGCCAGCGCTTCCCGGTCAAATGTAAAGGTGAACGGTTGACCCGTCAGCGGGTTATCGACCGTAACCTCGACCGGCGAAATTTCCAGTTGCTGAATCATGTCATTGAGGCTTTGCGCCAGTCCCGGATACGCCTGGTTGCATGTGGGGTCGGCGGCACATGAGGCCAGGATGCGCTGCAGCGCGAGGTCGAGCTTCTCCGCGTGCTCTGTTCCCAGTGCCAGTGTTTGCGGCGCAACGCCATCGAGCACCAGCGTGCGCACACGCTGCGGGAACAATCTCAGGTACACCTGGGCGGCACGTGTGCCGTAGGAAATTCCGAACAGGTTGACCTGTTCGTACCTGAGGGCTGCGCGCACGAGGTCATAGTCTTGCATGGCGATGGTAGTGGTGTAAAAACGCGGGTCTGCATCGAGTGACTGCAGGCATTGCCGGGTGGTGCCTGCCAATTGGTCCCAATCCGTTGCAAGGGCTTCGGCAAGCTCCGCTTGCGGGCAGCGTAAAGGGTTGGACTGGCCGGTGCCTCTTTGGTCGATGAGCAGGATATCCCGATTCTTGTTCAGCTTGGTGAACGCAGGAGCGACGATCAGCCACGCCTCCGAGGCTGCCTGTCCCGGGCCTCCGGCCAGGAACAGCACGGGATCAGGCTCCACCTTGCGCTCCTGTGCAGGAACGCGAGCCACCCGCAGCTTGATGTGGCGGCCGTTGGGTTCTGCGGGATTTTCCGCGACTTCGAACCAGCCGCATTCTGCCGCCATGGTCAGCGGCGTTCCCGGCAGAGTCAGTTCACAGGTGCTCATGGCCAGGGCCGGACGGCTGGATTGCTCTGCAGCCATCGCGGCATTGGCAGAAACTGCCAGGCCAAAAACCGCAAGGCCCAAAATGGCAGGACCAAAAATGGCAGAATATAAGGCAGAGGCATAGCCCGCCAAGTGTGTATGGAAGCTCGCTGGAATCAAAATGGTTTCACTGCGGAACAGCGCATGCC
>SHZL01000063.1 GCA_009692275.1 Lysobacterales bacterium
GTGAGCTGGCGCGCAATGTGCATTTACGGTCCAGAAGCGATGACCGCTGGGAATTTGCGATTGCTGCCTCGCTCAGACACCTGGGATCCGCCACGTGTGTAGACCGGCTGAGCCAGGCGCTCAGTGATCAGCTTGGACATGCTGTAATGGTTCGCCTCATCGATGATGAAGGCGCGAATTTGCACACGCAGGCAAAACTGGATCAGCAGCAGTTGAGCATCAGGATGACCGACGCAGAGCGCGCGATCAACGAGGACCCGGTAATCAAGTCGCTCAAAGAGCGGTTTGGCGCCCGGGTCATCGAAAACTCCATCCAGCCACTGCAATAATCCAACGATTCCCTCAAGAGGGCCGAGACGAAATGAAAGGAAACCTGGCAGGCTTGATGCAGCAAGCGCAGAAAATGCAACAGGAAATGCAAAAAGCCCAGGAAGAACTCGCCAGGCTGGAAGTATGCGGCGAGGCAGGGGGAGGGCTGGTCACCGTTGCGATGAACGGGCAGCACGCGGTGCGCCGCATACACATTGATCCCTCGCTGCTGGGAGATGTGGAAATGCTGGAAGATATTGTCACGGCGGCGGTCAATGATGCGGTGAATCGAATTGCTCAGACCACTCAGGAAAAGATGGGGGAAAAAATGGCAGGCCTGACGGCAGGACTTTCCCTGCCCCCCGGGTTCAAGTTGCCGTTCTAGCCCTTGGCTATGCAACCCGCTTCCCTGCTGGGGCAATTGATTGAAGCCCTCAGATGCCTTCCCGGCGTGGGTCCCAAGTCAGCCCAACGAATGGCGTTTCATTTACTGGAACGCAATCGCGCGGGTGGCATGCACCTGGCTCAAACCTTGCAGGTGGCCATGGAGCGCATTGGCCGCTGTTCGGTGTGCCGGGACCTGACCGAAAATTCCTTATGCCGGATTTGCTCTGACGAAAAGCGCAATCCGGCGCAGCTGTGCGTGGTTGAGTCACCCAGCGATGTGCTGGCGATTGAACAGGCCACAGGTTACCAGGGGCGTTACTTCGTGCTGATGGGGCGGCTTTCGCCACTGGATGGCATCGGACCCGCGCAGCTTGGGCTGGATGAGCTGGCGGCCAAATTGCGCGATGATCCGCCGGCAGAGTTGATCATCGCGACCAACCCCACCGTTGAAGGTGAAGCGACTGCGTATTACCTGCAGCGCATGGCGCAAAAAAGCGGCGTACGAGCCAGTCGCATCACGCATGGCGTGCCATTGGGAGGGGAATTGGAATACACCGACCAATCCACGATTGCCCACGCCTTCAGCAGTCGCCAATATATCCAGGATCCCTCCTGAGCTGACCAGGTAAGCTCAGTTTGGGCAGGCTTAGTACAGGCAGTCTCAGCGCGGGCAGGCTCAGTATAGGCAGGCTCGGCACAGGCAGGGACATCCGGCCGGTATGAAGGGCCGGATGTCCCTGCGACTGGAAACTACTCCTTGGTTTTGACCGCAGCTTCATCGACGAAAATGATGTCGCGGTTCTTGTCTATGGTGCGTATGCCAATCCCTTTGACGTTGACCAGTTCGTCGACATGGGCAAAGTTTCCGTTGGTTTCGCGGTAGCGCACAATTTCCTGGGCTTTGGCGAGTCCCACTCCATTCATGGACCCGGCAATCTCCTCTGCGGAAGCGGTATTGATGTTGACCGTTCCCGCTGCCCAGGCAGTCAGGGTGAGCATGCAGGCAAGCAAGCTCGCAATGATGAATTTCATATCTGTTCTCCTCTTGTGGTTTGTTTCGGTCGGCCCAGTCCCGGTTTGGAACGGACCCAGATGCAGCATAGGGCTGCCGGGTGAAAGACACAGCCGTGATTTGCCCTGATTTCTGTAGGAGAAAAGCGCGCCCATAACCACTCTCAGCTTTTGAGAATCGGCAGGAGTTAAATACCACCATGCCCAAAACATGAATTGGGATTTATCAGCAGGAGGAGACAGTCATGAATGTAAACCAGGATGTGGTTGGCAAGACCATTACCGGCGTGATCGCGTCCGTCAAACCAAATGGCTCCGCGCGGGAACTCTGGATGCTGCAGTTTTCCGACGGAACCCATGTGGAGTTCGTCTCTCCCGGGGCTCGCCGGGCCCTGCGCGAGGCCACAAAACGGCCGGTTTCGGCACGCAAAACGCCTTCCACAGCCTCGCCACAGCTCGCTTTAAATGTGGCTTGAACAGTTATCCACAAAACCTGTGGATAACCCTGTGTGAAAGCTTTCAAGGCTTAAGGCCTGATCTATGGCTGTGCGTTTTGATCAAAATTTAACCAGTAACATAATATCTTGTAAATACAATTACTTAAGCAATGGAGACGTGCCCTGGCACGTAACAAGGGCCTGTCACAATAGCGTAACGTAGACAATCAGGCACTTGTGTATAAAGACCCAGAATCAAATGGAAGAAGATGGGCTAACTCATTGATTAATTCTGCAGAGCAAGCAGGGACAAGGGCCCGTTTCGCAGTCGATCAGGGCGCTGTGGATGCGTGACAGGACACTAGCGCCAGTTCCAGCAGCCTGCGCTCCAGCTTTTCCCGCCACGACCCGGGGTTTTCCAGGCCCATTCTGCTGATACAGGCCCGCAACATGATGTCTTGATCACTTCCTGCTGGAGCCCCCCGGCGTCCTCGCGGGGGCCATCCTGGCAGGACTACGGCCCGCAGGAGCAGAATCAAACGGTGCATGCGCGTGTCGCCCAGCGAAGCGAGGTAGGTGAGCGCGCGAGCAAGGAGTTGTTCTTCAGAGGTAAAGTCGCTGCCGAATGGATAGTCGGGGAGCGCACCTGAGCGGCGAAAGGCAGACAGGCATTGCTCCATCCACCGCGGTGAGTTGTTGCGGAATTGAGCAGGGACAGTCCAGGCGGTATCGAGTTTGCCGGCCTTGACGGCTGCGGCGCGCAATTCTTCCTGCCAGCGGTTGTCCGCAATGCAAATCAGTCTCTGTATGACTTCTTCATCCTGTGCGCCGCGCAAATCGGCAACCCCGTATTCAGTTACCACGATGTCCCGCAGGTGGCGCGGTATGGTTGTGTGTGGATATTCCCAAACAATGTTTGATGCTGCCTTGCGGCCGGAACCCCGGCAGCTGCGCAGCATCAGTACGGATCGTCCCCGTTCCAGTGCATGCGCCATGGCCACGAAGTTGTACTGGCCGCCAACACCGCTGACCACTTGTCCGTCACTCAACTGATCAGATACCGCGGCGCCCAGCAAGGTCATTTTCATCGCCGTATTGATGAAGCGGCCTTCAAGGCGTTGCGCGCGGTCGAGTTCCTCGCCTCCGTAGAGTTGGTTGATTCTTGCCACATCGGTCATGTGGAAGCGGGAGCGCTCGTCCCTGCTCATGCCGTTCAGGGTGTCGTACATCCATTGTGAGCCGAGAAAAAAGGCCGCGTGCAGCACAACGCCGCCAGTGAGTTTTTTACCGAGCGCATGCTGGGTCAAAAAGCTGCGCACGCCGGGATCGGATAAATCGTTGGTGGTACTGCCGCCGTGTGCCGTAGAGATGCTGCGTGCATTGCATGCTGTGCCTGGCTGCAGGATGCCAAAACGCAACAGCCACGCGAGCGAATGCTCAGCCAGGCGGGCCGGAAGCGCGCCATGCGTCCACAGCGTGTCGAGGCTATCCGGTGCCAGGTCCTCGTTGATTAACCCCTGGTTGAGCAGCTGTTGGAGGCTGCAGTGATCATAGACATTGCGCTTCAGCACACCGGCCGCGCGTAAATGCAAAAAGCCCTCCATGAACATTTCGCTGGCCGCGTAGAGGCCGCGTTCAAATGCCTGGTCGCCTCCCCATGAGTCGCGCAGCTTTGGCGCACAGCGCGCATCCGCCCTGGCCGCCTTGAGCATGTCCCTGTATTGGCGGTTGTCCTTGTGCCGCATGACGGTGAAGAAACTGACCGCATCACCCAGTGAACCTATGCCCAGCTGCAAGGTGCCGCCGTCCCGCACCAGTTGACTGGCATGCAGGCCGACCAGGAAATCCTGGGTACTGACGGCCATGCGGGGAACGGCGAACAGTGGCTGCGGATGGCCGTCCAGCAGCCAGTCGAATTCAGCAGCCGCCAGTTCGGCATCACCCCCCATGTAGGGGAGTTCCGCATTGATCTGGCCAACAAACAACAGGTTTTCGCGCGGTATTCTGCGGCGCAGGTCCAGCGTGACGTCGGGGTTGGACGCAAGGCTGTAATAACCAGGTCGCTGCGGATCTACCGCCACCATTTGCACCAGGAGATTAACCCCCCTGGTTTGCATGTCGCGGGCCACATGCGTGTAGTTGCTGGAAACGTAATGACGTTGCGCATGGCGGTCATGCAGGCGGCTGCCGGAACGGAAGTAAAACTCGCTGATGGAAATATTGTTCGGCACCGTGCCCCGGTCCAGGTCTTGCAGGTACTCAAGCCGCGGGTAGTCACCAAACTGGCGCTTTATGAATGGCCCCAGGAATCGCTGCTTGAGGCCGGTCGAGAGTTTTGGCGGATTGAGCGACAAGGCGGTGAACAGTTCCAGCCTGATGGAGGCGTCGGCACGGGCAGCGAGGTACAGGGCATTGACCAGGTGGTTAGGTTTGCCCAAGGCCAGGGGTGCTCCCACGATCCAGTGATTGCCCAGCCGCTGGCGCACGAACTGCACGAACTCGTCGCTGTTTGTGCTCAACACGGGCATGGCCTTAACCATCAACCTTAGCCGTCAACCTTAGCCATGGAGATCACTTATCGCCGGAATGCTGCGCATGCCACAGGCGCTCCAACCCGGTCTCCTGACCCCAAATTTCCAGCTGGTCCAGGATGAGTTGAGCGCGGCTGTCACCGCCATACAAAACCCGGTATTCAGCCAATGTGGCTGTGTATGCGCCAAAGCTGAATTGTTCCGGATCAGCCGGGTTAACCAGGCGCCTGATCCGATCCTGGTCCCAGGCTTCGCGCTCTGGTGCACTCAAGGTCTCGGGGAAGTTGCGCGCCCGGTAGCGAAACACCATCAGTGGCAGGCGTTCGTCCTTGAAACTCCAGATGTGCCTGGACAGTTCCCCCGCGGGTACGTCAAGGACCTTGCGCATCAGGAACTTATCACTCGGTGAGAAGAAGCCGCCGGAGTAAAGCATCTGGTCCGCATCTGCATGCGCGGAACCGCCTTCATCATCAAACGAGCGGGAAAACACTTCGATGACCTTGGGCCGGATCAGCGGCATGGCCTGCAACAGCAGGCGGGCATTCTGCTGACAGCGCTCGACGTCGAGTTGTATTCGAGCGGTGTCCACTTCGTGTAACGTGGCAGCCGGCGCAATCATGGGCAGGTGGTTGCTGTGAATCACCTTGAGCGGTAAACGCGTAACCCCCTCCGGCAGGTCGGCAGCCGGTGTGAAAACCAGGTCGGCAATGACGTCTGCCGGTTCTTCAATCAAAGGGCCCGGATCTGCCATCAGGTCAAAGGCAACCACGGATTTGGGCCGGTTTGGCAACACTGCCAGGGGCAGTTCCAGCGTGGTGCATCCGCGCAGTGCAGGAATTCGGGAAGAGGTGTGCACCACGGGTTTGCCAACAACGGGGTCCAGCAATGCCATGGCGGTTTTTTGGTCGCGCAAACCCAAAGCCCAGTCGTACAGGCGGGGCTGGGCCTGTTTCAACAAGCGGGCGAGGGCAATGGTGGCGCGTACATCGGCCAGGGCCTCGTGCGCGCCTGAATGCTCGATGCCATTTTCTTTCGTGAGATCTTCAAGCTTGAAGCTGGGCGTGGAAGCCTGCGCCGCCGAACCTGCTGTCGGCACTCGCAGTGGCCATGCTACGCCCTGGGGTCGCAGGGCGTAGCACATGCGCGCGAGATCAATCAGATCCCACCGCGAGTTGCCGTGCTGGTATTCGCGCTCATACGGATCGCGCAGGTTGCGGTAGAGCAAATTACGCGTGAATACATCATCGAAGCGAATGCTGTTGTAGCCGGCTGAGCAGGTGCCGGCTTGCATCATTTCCTCGAGGATGCGAGCGGCGAACCCGGCTTCAGGCAAACCCTGCTGGCGTGCGGCCTGCGGCGTTATCCCCGTGATCAGGCAAGCTGCCGGGTGAGGCAGTACATCGTCGGCCGGTGCACAAAAAAAACTCAATTCCTCGCCAACGGGATTGAGGTCTGCGTCGGTCCGGATGGCGGCAAATTGGGCTGGCCGGTCATAGTTTGGCCGGGTGCCAAAGGTTTCGTAATCGTGCCAGAGAAACGTGTCAGGATATTTCATGTCATGCCCGGTTCAGCCTTGCCTCATAGTGCCCGAGGATAATGCGGGAGTACAGGCACCTCGCCTTAAGTGGCTCCAGAGGGCATGCCATAGTGCAGGCCAGTGTGCAGGTCAGTGTGCAGGCAGTGTGAGCTATCCGTCTCCAGGCGGCAGTCTGCCCAGTGCCGGGATGTTGCCTGCATGTGGCGGATGATGCGCTCGAATGTCGCCAGGAATCTGCGGGTTTCTTCCCTGCTGGCCAGCAGCGGTCGGGGCAGTTCCTGTTCTTGCTGCCAGCGCCAGTCAATAACGCAATCCCAGTCCGGCACCGAAAGATACCAGAACTGCCCGACGCGCTGCCTCAGGCTGGAATAGTAAAGCGCCAGGCAGCGATTTACGTATTGGCGCCAGGTCGTAAGCGGATCCTCATCGCTCTCTAGTTCGTTCACGGCCTCCTCCAGTTCCGGTCCGGCCTGCGCGGGAGCGCCTATGCACCACCCTTCAACGATGAGGTAGTCCGGCCCGGCCTCGACCGGGCGCCAGCGGGAACGTGGTTCTACATCATCGACGGACTTGTTGAAAACCGGTAGCAGCAGCCCGTGGATTTGGCCGGTTCGCAGGCAATCAAAGTCGTGCAGCAGCGCATCCCAGTCGTGCGTTCCCGGAACACCCCGCGTTTGCAACAGGGGATGCAGGTCTTGCGCCAGCTGCATCCTCTGGCTGTGGCTGAAATAGTAATCATCCAGGGACAGGACCGTGGTCGTTTTGCCCGATGCGGTCAGAAGGTGGGCCAGCAGCCTCGCCAGCGTGGATTTTCCGCTGCCCGGTGGACCTGCAATGGCCAGCGTGGTGGCGTCGCTTTTGGCAAGTTCTGTCAGCAATGCCGGCGTGAGTTGCGCCAGCGCATCCCGGGCCGGTTTACTCATGTAACTGTGTGCCTTCAGCCACTGCGCAGCTGACGCGCGGGTTCTGGATACTTGGCCTGTCAGTGAGGACATGACAACATGGTACTCAATCAGCCAACCAAATTCGCAACAGGGACCAGAATTGATGAATGAGACCCGGGATCCATTCGAGGAATTGCTGCAATTGATTCACCTCGAGCCGCTTGAAGTAAACCTGTTTCGCGGGCAGAGCAGGGACATTGGCACCTCGAGGGTTTATGGCGGCCAGGTATTGTGCCAGGCTGCGCTGGCTGCGAGTGAAACGGTCGAGGACAGGCTGATTCATTCCTTGCATGCCTATTTCCTTCGCGCCGGCGATCACAACGCACCTATCGTGTATAACGTCGACCGCAGCCGCGATGGCAATAGCTTCAGCGCCCGGCGAGTGGTGGCCATTCAGCACGGATGGCCGATTTTTACCATGTCGGCATCGTTCCAGGTGGCAGAAGAAGGCCTGGAGCACCAGTTTCCCGCCCCCGCTGTGCCCGCTCCGGAGGAAATCGAAGCAATCAACCCGTTGCCGGAAGAAGCAATGGCCCATCTTCCTGAAGAGATGCAACGCTGGATCAATCGCTTCGGGCCATTTGAGTTTCGCCAGGCCAGTGGTAGTGACCCGGTCAACCCTGTGCCCCAGCCGCCATTCCAGAATCTCTGGTTCCGGCTGAATGGCAAACTGCCGGATAATCCAGTCTTACACCGGGCTTTGCTGGCCTACGTATCTGATTTTCAGTTGATGGGAACCGCAACCCTGCCGCATGGTCTGTCGTGGATGAAGACCAACCTGACGATGGCCAGTCTTGATCACGTGATGTGGTTTCATCGTGACTTCAAGTTTGATGATTGGTTGCTTTATGCCTGTGACAGCCCCAGCACCAGCGGTGGTCGAGGTCTTTCACGTGGCATGATTTACGACCGCGCGGGGAGGCTGATAGCCAGTACGGCGCAGGAAGGCGTGGTGCGGATGCGCCGGGATAAACCGGCTCAGGGTAGCGCGTGACCAACTGACTGCGCCGTGTGGAGGTTCTAATGCACGCACTACCCGATTCGGTTTAAGATAAGCCCATCGGAATTGAAATGGTCCGAAAAACAGGAGGTTCTTCAATGCAAAGGAAAGCGTTGTTGACAAAATACACCAGCAAATTTCTGGTCTTGTTGCTGTGCGGGATGGCATCGGCTCAGGCCCAGGTCTACAAGTTTGTTGACGAAAATGGTGTGCTCAATTACACCAATATCGCCCCGCCCGGGAATTACGATTACCAGACCCTGCGTTTTCCTTGCTACGCAGCCGATCCCAAATGCCGTGGTGTGAAGTGGGATAAGGTCGCTCTCAATACCAGCGCATACAATGCAGAGATCAGCGCAGCAGCCAGGTTGAACTCGGTTGACGTGTCACTGATCCGCGCCATTATTCATGCCGAATCGGCTTACCAGCCCGATGCTGTTTCCCCCAAGGGCGCCCAGGGCCTGATGCAACTAATGCCAGTCACACAAGATTTTCTGCACGTACCTGACGCCTTTGACCCAGCAGGAAATATTGAAGGTGGCACACGCTACCTGGCAGGTTTGCTGGACGAATTCGATGGCGACATCAAACTCGCCACAGCTGCCTATAACGCCGGCCCTGGGGCTGTGGAAAAATACGGCGGGGTGCCGCCTTTTGATGAAACCAGGGAATACGTGCGGCGCGTGGAAATACTGCATCGGAGATATAGTGAGGCCTTGAACTGAAACCCGGTTGATGCGCCAGGACTGCCGCTGGTTGCCTGCAGTGCAGGTTATTCAGTAAATCAAGCGCGCGTCGCTTACCACGTCCAACCCGGAAAGAGCAGCTAACAATTCTTCACAGGGGTTCAGGTTCCAATCCGCGCCCAATTCCAGCCTGGTCCGCGCCCGGTTGTTGCTGTAGTCGATGAATACCATGGCCCGGCCGTTGCGGTAGGGCAGAAATGCTGCCGCCAGGGCGTCGCAGGCGCTGCTGTCGCAGCTGCGCAGCGAGATCTGCACACCGCGTGCAAACTCTGACCTCGCCCCCGCCAGGGAGCGGATTTTCTGCGCTGTCATGCGATAGCCGCCGGAAAAGCTATCTGCGCTGACCGTGCCATCCACGACCACGATTTCATCCTTGATCAGCAGCTCAGAGTATAAAGCCCAGGTCTCGTCGTACACGGCGACTTCGATCTGGCTGGTCATGTCTTCAATGGCCACGAAGCTGCCCCGGTTGCCGCCACGTCGCCGGATGGAACGGACCAATCCCGCCAGCGTCATTGGCACTCCGCCCCGGCGATGGTTCTGGGTTTCCGCCGGGACCCTTGGGCCGACTTCGCCCAGGCGACAGGTGGTGAAGCGGGCAAGCTCCTGGCCATGGATCTGGGTGGGGTGACCCGTCAGGTAAAGCCCCAGGGCCTCACGCTCCCCCTGTAAACTTTGCAGCGCGGTCCAGGGTGGGATCACCATGTGCTCCCGCGGCGTCGTTGCAGGAGTGTCTTCCATGTGGTCAAACATATCGGCCTGGCCAGCGGCACGGTTTTTTTGCAAATGCTCGGAAGCGAGCAACGCATCGCCTAATTCAGACATCATGCGCGCCCGGTTGCCAGCCGGGTCGAGCGTGTCCAGTGCCCCTGCGCGGATGCTCACGTCGATGGCCCTGCGGTTGATTTTCTGCAGGTCCATGCGATTGCAAAAGTCCGCCAGGTCCAGAAAGGGTCCATGGCTATTGCGCTCATGTTCGATGAGTTCTATTGCCGAGTGTCCCAGGCCCTTTATTGCACCCAGCCCGTAACGGATGGTGCTTTTGTCCTTCGCACTGAACATGTAACTGGAAAGATTGATGTCCGGGGGCAATATCTTGAGCCCCAGGTCTCTGCATTCGCGGATGAAATCATCCAGTTTATCGGTGTTATCCATGTCAGCAGAAAGTACTGCTGCCATGAAGGCTGCCTGGTGGTGTGTTTTCAGCCACGCCGTCTGGTAAGCGAGCAGGGCATAGGCAGCCGAGTGGGACTTGTTGAAACCGTAACCGGCAAACTTTTCCATCTGGTCAAAAATGATGTTGGCGCGGTTTTCATCTACTTCCCTTGCTACCGCTCCCGTGACGAAGACAAACCGCTGCTGGGCCATTTCATCCTTGTCTTTCTTGCCCATGGCGCGGCGCAGGATGTCAGCAGAACCCAATGAGTAACCCGCCAGATCCTGAGCGATCTGCATCACCTGCTCCTGGTAGAGAATCACGCCGTAGGTGGTCTTGAGTATCGGTTCAAGTTTAGGGTGGGGATAAACTACCCGCGAGCGCCCGTGTTTACGGTCGATGTAATCACCCACCATGCCGGATTCGAGCGGGCCGGGCCGAAACAGGGCTACCAGGGCAACGATTTCTGCAAAACTGTCCGGTACCAGCCGCCGGATCAGGTCCTTCATCCCGCGCGATTCAAGTTGGAACACTGCAGTGGTTTTGCACGACTGCAACAAGGCAAAGGTCGCGGCATCGTCCGCCGGTAACTTGTCCAGTTCCACCAGGTCTTCGCCCCGGGCATGAAGCTCCCGGTTGATGGTCTTCAGGGTCCAGTCGATGATGGTCAGGGTACGCAGGCCCAGAAAGTCAAACTTGACCAGGCCGATTTTCTCGACATCATCCTTGTCAAACTGGGTGACGCTGCCGCCGCCTCCGGGTTCGCAAAACAGGGCAGTAAAATCGGTCAGCTTTGAAGGCGCGATCACGACTCCACCAGCATGCTTTCCGGCATTTCGCACCAGGCCTTCCAGCGACCTGGCAAGATCCAGCACGCCGCGCGTGTCTTCCTCTTCCTCGTAGCGCTTCTGCAGGCCTGGCTCTTCCCGCAGCGCTTGTTCCAGTGTAATACCCAGCGTCAGGGGGATCAGCTTGGCTATGCTGTCCACGAAGCCATAACCATGTCCGAGGACGCGCCCGCAATCGCGCACCACCGCCTTGGCTGCCATGGAGCCATAGGTGAT
>SHZL01000064.1 GCA_009692275.1 Lysobacterales bacterium
TCATGATGAAGTTCTTGACCGCCACCTGCAAGCCGCGGGACCGCTGCCAGAGGTAGGTTCCGTCAAATTCAGCGGCAAGCGGTTCCGGCCCGAGTTCGCGTAACAGCACGTGCTCTTGCCAGGGTGGATTCCACCACAGTAGCGCACCAAAACGACGGGGGTCGTGAAACCGCACACAGTCACCGGAATCAAGCACCAGGTCGAAGTGATCATGCTTGCGCGGCGGATCGCCGTCCTGGCAAATCCGCAGGGAACCCGACATACCCAGGTGGCACATCAGGCCACCGCTGTCGCATTCGATCAGCAGGTATTTTCCCCGCCTCTTCAAGCCAAGGACCGTTTGCCCGCAGGCTTGTTGTACTTCCCGGGTAATGGGCCAACGCAGCGCTGCATTGCGCACGCGCACCTGTTCAATCACCCGCCCATGCAGGCTGGGCTCGATTCCGCGCAGAGTGGTTTCAACTTCTGGTAATTCGGGCAAATCGGATCCAGGTAAGGAGAAGCTCAGGGAATGTTCAGGGTACTACGTATTGGGTATGGCTTACAGAATGCTCCGTTTAGTCAGCCTGGGGGCGCAACCCGCCGCCGGTACTCTTTCTGGGGACACGCCGTAATCCTGTCACTCTGAGTTGCGTGCCAGGTCCAGGGAGCGGTGAGTTCTTTCTGGACACGCCGTGAATACATCCGTGTAGGCTCCTCGCCAGCTTCCCTGCTGGCGACGGTCCAGAAAGAACTCCTCCCTCCCTGTCCTTGACGCTTGGTCCAGATGCTTTGTACTTGCGGGAATCCAGGGTTTGAAAAGCTCCGCGGTGCCGGAACGACAAGCGAACCGGGGCGGGGAGCCTTTTCCGGGAGTGTATGTTTCAGGGATGAAACATCCAAGCCTACAGGGATGTATTCACGGCGTCTCCCGGGAAAGGGTACCGGCGGCGGGTTGCGCCCCCAGGCTGAATAGAGGCAAGGGGCTTGCAGGAATACATTTGCGGCGTGTCCTGAAAGAATTCACCTTCCCTGGATGCGGCAACATTACGACCGGGCTACAGGCAAAAAAAACCCGCCATTCGGCGGGTTTTTCTACAATTGTGGGCGCTTATTTAATTTTGCCTTCTTTGTAGATGACGTGCTTGCGTACTACCGGATCATATTTCTTGACTTCCATTTTCTCCGGCATGTTTTTCTTGTTTTTGTCCGTGGTGTAGAAATGACCCGTTCCAGCAGATGAATTCAGTCGAATCTTGTCCCGTGCACTTTTGGCCATGCTGCTCTCCTCAGACCTTTTCGCCGCGTGAACGCAGCTCGCTCAGTACGGCATCAATGCCTTTCTTGTCAACGATGCGGATGCCCTTGCTCGACAGGCGCAGCCTGATCCAGCGGTTTTCACTTTCGACCCAAAAACGGTGATGGTGAAGGTTGGGCAGAAAACGGCGCTTGCTCTTAATGTTGGAGTGCGACACGTTGTGGCCGCTCATTGGAGCTTTTCCGGTGACTTGGCAGACTCTGGACATGGAAGTTCCCGCTAGTAATTAACTGGTACGAAAATCAGCCGCACTTTATACCGCATGCGCTGGTGGGTTGCAAGGTTTCGCAGCAAGAGCATTCACAGCGACGGGTTTACAACAATCCGCGAGCGGCCATGGAAACCGGTGTCCCGTCACCAATCACAAAATGGTCGAGCAGCCGGATGTCCAGCAAAGCCAGCGCATCTTTCAGGCGTCGAGTGATGGCCTGGTCTGCGAGGCTGGGCTCGCTGATGCCGGAAGGATGGTTGTGCGCAACGATCAGGGCGGCCGCTCCGTGCGTAAGGGCTCGTTCCGCAACCACCCGCGGGTAGACGGTTGCACCGTCGATAGTGCCGTGGAATAACTCTTCGAAGGCAATCACCCGGTGCCGGGTATCCAGGAACAGGCAGGCAAATACTTCGTGGGGTTGGTCTCGCAGCATGGACTTTAAATACAACTCCGTAGCCTGTGGGCTTTCCAGCGCTGAACCCCGCACCAAAGCTTCGTGCAGGTAACGCTTGGATAATTCCAGGACAGCGGTCAGCTGGGCCGACTTAACCGGTCCCAGCCCCCGTCGCTGCTCCAACTCGGCGGTATCTGCCGCCAACAGGCCGCGCAGGCCGCCAAAGTGCGCCAGCAGGTCGCTGGCCAGGTGCAGCACCGAAGTGGAACCTGCCCCCGTGCGCAACAGAATGGCAAGTAACTCGGTGTCGGTAAGCGAGGTGACGCCCGATTGGGCCAATTTTTCCCGCGGTGCCAGGGTTCCAGGTGCCAGTGATCCAGTTGTCAGCGCCATCATGTGTTCAGCATCGTGCAGAGTCCCCGGTTAAAGTGCGCGCTGTGGCCGCGCTGCGACAGCGCACATTACCTGTGCGCGGTGTAGGCCATTTACCCGACACGCAGCGCCCGGGCCGGGTGTTGCAGTTTTGGCTGGAAGCTTTCAAGACTGAGGCTTGTTATGATTGCAGCCGCAGCGCATTAAGTGATCAGAGGTTTCGTGACAAGTGAAATCCATTCAAATCAAGGCAATTGACCAAAGACTGGGCGCAGAATTTCCCTTGCCTGACTATGCCACCGAGGGCTCGGCCGGCATGGACCTGCGTGCTTGCCTGGATGAAGTCGTAACCCTTGCGCCGGGAGAAACACGATTGATTCCGACCGGGTTTGCCATGCACATGGGTGACACCGGTCTGGCTGCGGTTATTTTGCCGCGATCAGGTCTCGGTCACAAACACGGTATTGTGCTCGGAAATCTCGTGGGCCTGATAGACAGCGACTATCAGGGGCAGGTCTTTGTTTCCTGCTGGAACCGCTCAGGAGTCGCTTTCGAGATCGAGCCGGGTGCCCGGATTGCCCAACTGGTATTCCTGCCGGTTGTGAAGGCGCAATGGGAGCTGGTCAGCGAGTTTGGAGTTTCAGACCGCGGAGAGGGCGGATTCGGCCACACGGGAAAGCTTTGAGAGGGAGGGAAGTCTGGCCATGCAGGATCTGAAGGCAACATTTGGCAGCATGCTGGTTTCTCGCCACATAGATACCCGCCTGATCATTTTCATGGCGGTATTTGCCTTGTTGCTGGTAGCAGTTCCCAGCTCGCTGGTGCTGCGCGATATGAGCGACCGTCACGCCGCCGACCGGGTCTCGGCTGAAGGTCAGCGGGTCGTAAAGCAGGTCGAAGAACTGGCAAGCACACTGCAGCAGTTGTTGCTTGACGGGCAGACGCAATCTCTGGCCCTGCAGGCTTTGGCGGACCCGGGCAAGCTTGTCGAGCTTAGCCAATTCCTGTCCGGGCGCATTTCCCAGATCAAGGAAGCGCTGATTATTCCAATGCCCCTGTGGAAGTTCCGTCCCGCTGAGGTTGCGGGTGACGGTTTTGCCTTGCAGGAAATGATGTTGACAGTGCAGGGTGGTCAGCCGGCGTTGTTGCAGATGCACCCGTCCCTGCAGCCCCCCATGCTGGTGGACGTAGGGGCGATAAAGAAAGGGGAAGAATTAGCCGGTTTCCTGATCATCAAGATTGATCCGGCTTATGTGCTTGCGCAATTCAACCCGGATCTTTCCGGCGACGCACCCAGCAGCATCTCGCAAAATAATGGACGGCAGGCATCCACCACGCTGAAAACCGTTGGGCAGGCCGGTGCGGCTGGAACGTTCACCGAGAAGCTGCCGGTCAGTGGAACCATGTTCAGGATTGAAGTGCCAGTACCGAAGGCGCCGGGATTCCTCAGCGGCTCGGTGCTGGTAGTCGCGGTGGTGCTGGGGCTTCTACTCATCGTCACTGCGGTAATTTTGTACCGTTTGAACAAGCGATGGTCACTTGAACATCCCCGGCCTATGGTCGCGCAAAGATTCACTGCACCCGCACCGGTTGAACAAGCGGTGGCGGCCGCAGAGCAGGTGCCAGCCGCGAAGCCCGTGGCCGGAAAAGCACCATCCAGCGAACGGTCTCCCGCGGCGCGCGCACCGGTGGCAGCGCCGCGTCAGGTGGAGTTGCCTGATCCGCCACCCATGCGGTTGCGCTATGACATCCAGGAAAGACACAAAGGAAAATCAGGCGATATGCACACGATAGAACTCACTGCAGAGATTTTCCGCGCTTATGACATACGCGGCATCATTGGTAAGACACTGGATGCGGGGGTGGCCTTCCAGGTAGGCCGGGTGCTGGGTACCCTGGCGCTGGAGAAAAACGCCGGCCCGATGGTGGTGGCCCGCGATGGGCGATTGTCAGGCCCCGAACTGGTAGCGGGCATGATCGAAGGCATAACCGCCAGCGGCTGTGACGTTCTGGATATTGGCGCCGTGCCTACCGGGGTGTTGTACTTTGCGGCCCACGAGCTGGCAAAGGGATCAGGCGTGATGATTACCGGCAGCCACAATCCACCCGATTACAACGGGTTCAAAGTCATGGTGGCGGGCGATACTCTTTTTGGGCCCCAGATCAAGGCCATTTACCGGCGCATCATGGAGCAGGATGTTCGCACGGGTGAGGGTCAAGTCGAGCGCAAAGACGTGCTGCAACTGTATCGCAAGCGTATTTCCAGTGACATCAAGCTGGCCCGTCCGCTGCGTGTTGTCATCGATTGTGGCAATGGCATTGGTGGCGTGTGTGCGGCTGAGGTGCTGCGTGACATTGGCGCCGAGGTGTTGCCGTTGTTCGACGAGGTGGACGGAACATTCCCGAACCACCATCCAGACCCCAGCGACCCGCAAAACCTTAAGGACCTGATCGAATCAGTCCGTTTGATGGATGCAGATATTGGCCTCGCGCTGGACGGTGATGCCGACCGGCTTGGCGTGGTCACTCTCGGCGGATCCATTATTTACCCGGACCGGGTGATGATGCTGCTGGCAATGGACGTGCTGGACAGGGTCCCCGGTGCCACCATCATCTATGACGTGAAATGCACCGGGCACCTGGCCAAAGTGATCGAGCAGGCGGGCGGCAAAGCGGTCATGTACAAGACCGGGCACTCGCTCATCAAGGCAAAAATGAAGGAAATCGGATCCCCGTTCGCCGGGGAAATGAGCGGGCACTTCTTTTTCGGTGAGCGCTGGTACGGCGTCGATGACGGCATCTATGCGGCCGCGCGCTTGCTGGAAATTCTCGCCGGAGCGGAAGCTCCACCCGAGGCCATTCTCAACTCTCTGCCCACCAGTTACAGCACACCCGAGCTGAAGGTGGAAATGAAGGAAGGTGAGAATCACACGTTCATCGATGAATTCCAGGCCAAGGCGCATTTCGAGGGAGCGCGGGTAAGCACAATTGATGGTTTGAGAGCGGATTTTGAAGACGGCTGGGGCCTGGTACGGGCTTCCAATACCACCCCCATTATCGTAATGCGGTTTGACGGTGAAACCGAAGCGGCACTGGAGCGAATCAAGAACCTATTTCGTGCCCGCATGCTGGCCATTAACCCGGACCTCAATCTGCCATTCTGAACCCGGCAGTCGTTTCTTATCTTGCTGGTGATATTTAATAAGCCGTGGGGAGTGCTCAGCCAGTTCAGTGACCGCGATGGGCGTCCCACCCTGGCGAACTTTATTGACCTGCCCGAAATTTATCCGGCCGGACGCCTCGACCGCGACAGCGAAGGCCTGCTGGTTCTGACGGATGACGGACAATTGCAAAATCGCATTGCACACCCCAGTCACGGCTTGAACAAGGACTACCTGGTGCAGGTTGAGGGCAGGCCTGCGCCGGGGCAGTTACAGCAACTGCGCCAAGGGGTGCAATTGGCCGATGGTCCGGCAAGGGCACTGGATGTGATTCTGTTGGCGCGCAAGCCAGGCTGGCTGTGGTCGCGCGACCCGCCGATTCGCAGCCGCAAACACATCCCGGTCTCCTGGTTGCAAATCACGCTGGATGAAGGCCGCAATCGCCAGGTACGACGGATGACGGCGGCCGTTGGTTTGCCCGCTCTGCGCCTGGTGCGAATCCGCGTGGGCGAGTGGAAACTGGGTGGGCTGGAGCCCGGCAAGTGGCGCCTCGAAAGCTCCGGCTAGGCCGGGAATGCGTTGTTACCGGTATTTTCGTATACTAACCAGACAGTAACCTTTCGGCACTGCTGCGGTCGCCGGGAGATGGTTCCGGAGCACAATTCCGGAGAATGGTGAATCTGGAATATCTACACCCGAAGGAGCATGAAAATGAAGCTGAAATTGAAATTAATGAAATACGCCCTGCTGACACTGATGTTCCTGCCACTGGTCATTCAGGCCGAAGATGCCAGGCAGGCGAAGATAATCACCAGTTCTGACCAGCCGGCAAAATGCATTTCTGCCGTCGAGGTAAACCAGATTGACGGCAAGGAAGTCAAAGTGCAGAAACTCGGTTTCAGCATCGATGCCGGCAAACACGCCATCAACGCGCGCGCCGTGATCAACAATTCATTCTGCACCGTTACCGGCCTGGACACCGGCAATAACCCCATCACGCCCGTAGAATACGATTTCGAGGCAGGCAAGACCTATTACCTGGGCTACGACCACAGTGCTACTTTGCGCAAGGACTGGAAGCTGGTGGTGTGGAAGGTCAAGGACTGAAGTCAGTAGGCAAATTCACTGAACACCGGGTCTACTGACCCGGCCCAGACCTGGTGGAATCGCTCCAGCTTTATTTCGGCCGGAGTTTTTCCGCTCTCCGCGGTTGTTTGCAGGGGCGCGAGGAAGCCGGTTTCGTTTCCCCCTGATGAATTGAGGCGTTTGCGTGCGCGCAAACCCGCGTCTGATAACGTCAACAGTTCCAGTGCCATGGACTGCACACTGCGGCCTCGCACTGCGGCCTTCAAGCCCAGTCGCGGCACGTCCCGCCGTAACTGCAGGCGTTCTTCCATGGTCCAGTCGCGGGCCATTTCCCAGGCCGCATCCAGCGCAGGCTGGTGGTACAGCAGGCCGACCCAGAAAGCGGGCAGCGCACATAATTGATCCCACGGACCGCCATCTGCACCACGCATTTCCAGGAATCGTTTCAACCGTACCTCCGGAAACGCCGTGGTCAAATGATCTTCCCAGTCCTTGATGGTTGGTTTTTCACGCGGGAAAGCGGCTAACTTGCCAGCCAGGAAATCCCGGAATGACTGCCCCGATGCGTCGATGTAGTTGCCGTCCCGGTACACGAAGTACATCGGCACATCCAGCATGTAGTCGACATAGCGTTCAAATCCCATGCCGGCTTCGAAAACAAACGGCAGCATGCCCGTGCGGTCCGGGTCGGTGTCTTCCCAAATGCGCGAGCGGTAGCTGAGGTAGCCATTGGGCTGACCTTCGGTGAACGGCGAATTGGCGAACAGGGCCGTGGCTACGGGCTGCAAGGCCAGCGCCGTGCGAAATTTGTTCACCATGTCTGCTTCTGAACCGAAATCCAGGTTGACCTGTACGGTGCAGGTGCGGCTCATCATGTCCTGCCCGAGGGTGCCAACCTTGGCCATATAGTCGCGCATGATGCGGTAGCGCGCCTTGGGCATCCAGTGCATGTCCGCCCGGCGCCACTTCGGGTTGAATCCCATGCCCAGGAAGCCTATGCCCAGGGGTGCGCAAATGGATTTGACCTGCTGCAGGTGCGCGTTCACTTCCCGGCAGGTTTCATGCAGTGTATCGAGCAGCGCGCCGGACAGCTCCAGTTGACCACCGGGTTCCAGGGTGATGGACGCTCCCGTGTCGTCCAGCAAAGCGATGGGCAGGCCCTGCTCGTATACCGGCTTCCAGTTGAATCGTTCGCTCAGTGCAACGAGGATGGCGTGGATGCCGCGGTCACCCTCGTAAGGCAATGGGCGCAAATCAGCGGTAGTGAAGCCAAACTTCTCATGCTCCGTGCCGAGCCGCCACTGCTCAGGCGGACGGCTGCCGCTGGCCATGTAGTCGAGGATGTCATTGACCTGCTCAATGGTCGCGGACGGCTGGTTGTCAGGTGGTTTGGACATGCGGCTTATTCCTGGCTTGCAAGGGCGGGTGACCCGCCTGGAGAAAAAAAACCCGGAATCCTCATTGCTTAGCTGGCCGGTGGTTCATAGGATACACGTTGGTCATGCCGCGAAACAGGTTGGATGTTCACATGCCGTTGGGTTTCAGAAATCTGATTTTTCTGCTGGTCTGCGGCTGGCTGTGTAACGTCCAGCAAAGTCTTGCAGCCGATACCCTGCGCCGTGGACTCGGTCCCGAACCGGACTCCTTGCATATCCACCGCGCACAGGGCCTTGCATCCATGAACCTGCTGCGCGACTTGCGCGAAGGCCTGGTCACCTTTGATGCCGCGGGGGAACTCGTGCCGGGGGTTGCAGCCTCCTGGCAGATTGAAGACCGTGGCCGGCGCTATGTATTCACGCTGCGGCCGGATGCACGCTGGTCCAACGGTGATACCGTCACAGCGGAGGACTTTGTGCGGGCCATGCGCCGCGCGGTTTCGCCTGAAAGCCTGGCGGTTACCGCTGGTTTGCTGACCGACATCAAGAATGCGCAAGCCATTATGCGGGGGGAGCAAGCGGTCACGGAGTTGGGTGTAACTGCCCTTGCGCCGGGGCAGTTACGCATCACGCTGGAAAGACCGGCGCCCTGGATGCTGGAAATCCTGGCCCATCCGGTCAGTTTCCCCCTGCATGCTTCCATGGGCAGTGATCTCCAATCCGACCCCGTCAACGGGCCATACGTGCTGTCCGGGTGGACGCCGCGATCAGTCATTCGCCTCAGCCGTAATCCGGCTTTCCATGCCAATGCCGAAACGTCGCTGGACAGTGTCGAGTATTTTCCCATTGAAGAACCAGCGACGGAGTTGGCCCGCTTTCGTGCAGGTGAAATGGACATCACCGAGACCATTCCGGCCGGCCGTTTTGAATGGCTGCAGGAAAACTACGCCGCGGAATTACGGGTCAGCCCGTACCTCGGCAGTTTCTGGCTGGGTCTGAACATGCACCAGGCTGATCTGGGGCGTTCGCAGGAATTGCGCCAGGCGCTGTCCCTGGCAGTAAACCGCGAAACGCTGGTGCGCGTTGTACTGGGTGCAGGGGAAATACCCGGTTGGGGAGTGGTTCCTCCAGGAATACCTGGCTATCAACCGCAACATCTCCATATGGCGGACGCCAGCCAGGCGGAACGCGAGGCAGAAGCACAGCGCCTTTACGCTGCAGCGGGCTTCAGCCACGAGCAACCGTTGTTGTTGCAGCTGAGGTACAACACGTCCAGTTTGCACCGGCGAACAGCCATCGCAGTTGCGGCCATGTGGAAACAGGCGCTGGGCGTGAACACGGAGCTGGTCAGTGAAGAGTGGAAAGTGTTTGTGAACAACCGGCGGCTGGGTGCGGTCACAGAAGTGTTCCGTGGCGGCTGGATAGCAGATTTCGCCGACCCCACCAGCTTTCTTGACCTGTTTACGACGGACAGCGAGCTCAATACGACATTTTACTCGGACGTGGAGTTTGACAGCCTGATGGAGGTAGCCAGTGGCGCAAGCGGCAGCAGGCGGATGGAGTTTTTGCAGCAGGCGGAAGCACGCCTGCTCGCGAGCATGCCTCTCATACCCCTGTATTATTATGTCTCACGCCACCTGGTGAAATCGGATGTGCAGGGGTTCAAGGGCAATATCCGCGACATTCACCTGTCCCGTTACCTGAGCAAGGGCGCGCATTGATGCTTTCATACCGTCTCTGGCTGCTGTCCGGAATGTGTGCACTGGTGTTGTGTGCCTGCGGCGATAAAGGGCAAGCCCCCGATAGCCTGCGGGAGACTCGCGTGCAGCCGGTGGAGCTGGTTTTGCTGGACGGGCGCCCTGATCCGTCGGTTTTGGCCGCAGAGCAAGTGCTTTATCGTGGCAACGGGGAAGAGCCGCAAACGCTGGACCCGCACCTCGCTGAGGGTGCTCCGTCCGCAAACATTCTGCGCGATTTGTTCGAGGGCTTATCCACCGAAGCTCCGGATGGCACCATCGTCCCGGGCGCCGCGTTCCGCTGGAACATATCGCGCGATGCCACGACCTACACACTGTACCTGAACCGTGATGCCACCTGGTCCAACGGCGACCCTTTGACTGCTGAAGATTTTGTTTTCAGCCTGCGGCGCAGTGCTGATCCGAAAACGGCTTCAAATTCTGCCGCCATGTTGCTGCCAATACTCAATGCCCGTGAAGTCATCAGCGGCGAAAAGCCTCCATCCGAACTTGGTGTGACCTCGCTGGATGAACACACCCTGCAAATCACCCTGGTCGCGCCGACTCCGTATTTCCTCAGCTTGCTGGCGCACCCGTCTACCTTCCCGGTGCACAGGGCCAGCCTGGAAGAATACGGGGAACGCTTTTCCCGCCCTGGCAACCTGGTTTCCAACGGGGCCTATGTCCTGAAGAGCTGGGAAATGCGATCGTCTATCGAACTGGAGAAAAACCCGTTCTACCACGCCGCTGACCAGACATTGCTTGAGCGGGTTTTCTACCTGCCAACTGAAGACCCGTCCAATGAGGTCAAGCAGTTCCGCGTGGGCGAGCTGGACTGGACGTACCAGGTCCCCAACAACCAGTTTGCGTGGTTGCAGAAATACTATGCGCCGGAACTCATCATCAGCCCGTGGCTGGGGTCCTATTTTTTTGGTTTCAACCTCGGCCAGGAGCCGTTTATCGAAAACCCGTCCTTGCGCAAGGCCCTGGTGCTGGCTATCGACCGGGGCGTGTTGACGGAAAAAGTCACTCAATACGGGGAAAAACCTTCTTTTGGGCTGGTACCTCCCGGCATTGGGGACTACGCACCGGCAATTCCGGAGTACGCAAACTGGACCCAGGATGAACGCGTGGCTGAAGCCAAAAGGCTCTACCAGGAAGCCGGGTATTCGGCAGAGCAGCCGCTGTCGCTCGAAATACGTTACAGCACCAACGAGAACAACAATAAAATAGCCCTGGCAGTGGCTTCGATGTGGAAGCAGGTGCTGGGAGTCAATACCACGCTGGTGAACGAGGAATCGAAAGTGTTCCTGCAGAGCCGCGCCCAGAAGGCGGTCACGGAAGTTTTCCAGGCGGGCTGGATCAGCGACTACAATGACCCCTTCAGTTTCCTCGGGCAGTTCCGCACCGGTGATGAGCGCAATGACTATAACTATTCCAACAAC
>SHZL01000065.1 GCA_009692275.1 Lysobacterales bacterium
CTGATCTTCCCCGTGAACGAACTGTTGAGACCGCAAAGGGCCTGACGTGCACGGTGACCTACCTGCCGCAGTCTGTCGTCGGAATCTATGTACCGGGCGGTACTGCACCGCTGGTCTCAACTGTCCTGATGCTGGCAATCCCTGCGCGCCTCGCCGCTTGCCCACAAGTCATCATGTGCTCCCCGCCCGGGCCGAATGGAACCATTGCAACGGAAGTCCTCGCGGCCGCGAGCCTGTGCCACATCGACCGCGTGTTCTGCGTGGGTGGGGCGCAGGCCATTGCGGCCATGGCCTACGGCACTGCTGCTGTGCCGCAGTGCAGCAAGATTTTTGGCCCCGGCAATGCCTGGGTTACGGAAGCCAAGCAGCAGGTTGCGCAGGATCCGCAAGGCGCGGCCGTGGATATGCCGGCCGGGCCGTCCGAGGTCATGGTTATTGCGGATGCACAGGCGGGCGCCGATGGCGGCACCGACTTTATTGCCTGGGATCTGCTGGCACAGGCCGAGCACGGAGCGGATTCGCAGGTGGTCCTGCTGACGGATTGCCGTGAACTGGCCACGGCGGTAATCGCCCGCCTGGATGACCTGGCGCCATCGCTGCCCCGCGCAACCATACTGGAAAAATCCCTGTCCGCGGCCCGCATCGTGCTGGTTCCGGATCTGGATGTTGCGCTGGATATTGCCAATTCCTATGCACCAGAGCACCTCATACTCAACACCTGCAATGCACGGGTCCTGGCCGCACGAGTGCAGCACGCCGGGTCAGTCTTTATCGGCCGCTGGACGCCGGAGTCACTGGGTGATTACTGCTCCGGACCCAACCACGTGTTGCCGACCTACGGTTTTGCGCGAGCACATGGAGCGCTTGGTGTGGGCGATTTCATGCGCCGCATGACACTGCAGGAAGCCAGCGCCGAAGCATTGCAGCAGGTGGGCCCGGTTGCCGAACTGCTGGCAGAAACAGAGGGCCTGGATGCGCACCGCATGGCCGTATGTGTACGCTTGGCACGCCTGGCAAGCCTGGAAGCCCTGGCATGAGCATCATCGACCTCGCGCGCCCTGACATCGTGGCAATGCAGCCCTATTCCTCCGCCCGCAAGGAAGCCGCAGCGCAGGGCGTTCTGCTTAATGCCAATGAATCGCCGCGGTCTTTGCTGGATGGCGATGAGGCTGGCCTGGCACTGCACCGGTATCCAGAACCCCAGCCGGCGGAACTGGTGAAAAGGCTGGCAAGACTTTATGGACTGCCGTCGGACCATGTGCTCGTAACCCGTGGCAGCGACGAGGGCATCGACCTGTTGACGCGGGTATTTTGTCGTGCCGGCGTTGACGCAATCCTGCACTGCCCTCCCACCTTCGGCATGTATCGCATTGCAGCTGAAACCCAGGGAGCGGCAGTAGTTTCGGTGCCGCGCACAGCGGCATCGGGTTTCACTCTGGACACGGCGGGCATCCTGGCTGCAGTTAGCCGCGACCAGCGCATCCGGCTGGTGTTTCTTACTTCTCCGAACAATCCCACGGGTGATTGCGTGGACGGTACTTTTCTTGGCGCGTTGCTGCAAGCGACGACTAATCGGGCGATGGTCGTAATCGATGAAGCCTATGCCGAATTCTGTGCGGAAGCCTCCGCAATAGCATTGATTGCCGAACATCCCCAACTGGCGGTTTTGCGCACCTTGTCCAAGGCGTGGGCTGCGGCCGGGCTGCGCTGCGGCATCGTCCTGGCGCAACCGTCCGTCATCGGCCTGTTGCAGCGCATCATCGCACCCTATCCACTGGCCAGCCCGGTCATCACCCTGGCCCTTCGCGTCTTGCAGCCCGACATGCAGTTGCGGCAGCAGAAACTCCTGCAGGAAATCCGCGAGAACAAGAAACTGCTGGTGTCCATGCTCGACAAGCGTTCATTCGTCCTTGACCTGTGGCCGGGTGAGGCCAATTTCGTCTTGCTGAGAGTCAAGCACGCAGACCGGCTGCTGGCTCACTGCGCCCATCATGGCGTGGTTGTGCGCGGCTATGCGGCAGACCCCGCCCTGAAGGATTGCATACGTATCTCCGTAGGCAGCCGGCAGGACCTGGCCGCACTGGAACAGGTTCTGGATGATTGGGCACTGGATGACTGGAAGGAAGATTGACACTATGAATCGCAGGAGCGCCAAAAGACGGATTCTGTTCATCGACCGGGATGGCACGTTGATTGTTGAGCCGCCCGATCAGCAAATCGATTCGTTGGAAAAACTGCAATTGATTGCCGGCGTGATCCCGGCCCTGCTCGAACTCAAGGCCGCAGGCTACGAGTTTGTCATCGTCAGCAACCAGGATGGCCTTGGCACCGAGTCCTTACCCCTGGCCGACTTTGAGCCGGCGCAGCAAAAAATGTTGGAGCTGTTTTCCTCGCAGGGCATTGCATTCAGCGCCGTGCACATTAATCCGCACTTCGAACATGAGAACTCACCCGAGCGCAAACCCGGCATCGGCATGGTGCTGGATTACCTCAAATCCGGCGAGCTCGACCTGCAGGACAGCTGGGTGATTGGCGACCGGCTGACCGACCTGGAACTGGCCAGGAACATGGGGATTGGGGGAATTCGCCTGGCCAGGGGCCACGATGACTGGAGCTCCATTGCCCACCGCCTGGTCAACCGGCCCCGGCAGACCGAGTTGCGCCGCAAAACCAATGAGACCGACATCCGCGTGTACCTCGACCTCGATGCCAAACAGGCAGGTGCGATGAGTAACAAATGCAACACCGGCAT
The DNA here is from genome assembly GCA_009692275.1 of Lysobacterales bacterium. Taxonomy (GTDB): domain Bacteria; phylum Pseudomonadota; class Gammaproteobacteria; order Xanthomonadales; family SZUA-36; genus SHZL01. The sequence continues at coordinate 2,753 of SHZL01000065.1, forward strand.
CGGTTTTTTTGATCACATGCTGGACCAGCTTGCCAGCCACGGCGGTTTCCTGCTGGAGCTTGAATGCACCGGCGACCTGGAAATCGACGAACACCACACGGTGGAAGACTGCGCGCTAACCCTGGGGGAGGCACTCGATCGGGCGCTGGGAGATCGCCGCGGCATTGGCCGCTACGGTTTCACATTGCCCATGGACGAGTCACTGGCACAGGTGGCCATTGATCTGTCCGGCCGGCCGGCATTTGCATTCGACGCGGAATTCCCGCGCGAACAACTGGGTGATTTTTCCACCGAGATGGTACGCCACTTCTTTGCGTCCCTGAGCCAGTCCCTGGGCGCGTCTATTCACATGCAGGTAAAAGGTGAAAACACCCATCACATGATCGAGGCGCTGTTCAAGGGAGCAGGCCGCGCATTGCGCCCGGCGCTGGCGCGTGATGGCTTCGCCCTGCCGAGCACCAAAGGCAGTCTGTAGTGAGTGCCCAGTCGTGAGTGCCAGGTCGTGAGTGCCAGGTCGTGAGTATTGTCGTAGTCGACAGTGGCGGCGCCAACATTTCCTCGGTGCTGCATGCCCTGCGGCGGCAGGGCGTGGACCCGGTATTCAGCGCCGATGCGGACACCATCCGCACGGCCGACCGGGTGATACTTCCGGGCGTTGGCGCGGCCGGTCAGGCCATGGACGTTTTGCGCGGGCACGGCCTGGTCGATGTGATCCGTTCATTGGCCCAGCCGGTATTGGGCATTTGTCTTGGCATGCAGTTATTGTTTACCTCTTCTGCAGAAGACAACGCAGACCTGCTGGGAATCATACCGGCACGCTTGCACCGCCTGGCGCAAAGCGCGGGTTTGCGCGTTCCGCACATGGGCTGGAACACGCTGGCCAAGGTCAAGGCGGACCCGCTCAGCGATCCCCTGGTCGGCCAGTGGTTTTACTTCGTGCATTCCTATGCGGCCCCACTGGGCGAGTGGACCCTGGCCAGCAGCAACCATGGGACGGCCTTCAGTGCCCTGGTGCGCAAGGACAATTTTTACGGCGCCCAATTCCACCCGGAGCGATCTGCCTTGGCTGGTGCCCGGTTGTTGCAGAACTTTCTAACCAACTGCGTCAGGGCATAGGAAACACATGCACATCATTCCAGCCATTGACCTGTTAGACGGGGAGGTCGTGCGACTGCGTCAGGGAGATTTTGACGCGGCCAAAAAATATCCGGTCACGGGCTTGCAGCTGGCAAGGAATTACGCAGCCGCTGGAGCAAAATGGCTGCACGTAGTGGACCTTGCGGCGTCCAGGGATGGTAGCTCTGGCCGACCGGAACTGCTGCTGCAGTTGCTGGAAGCAGCCACGCAATCGGTACAGACGGGAGGTGGCGTGCGGCGTACCGAGGACATCAACGAGCGCCTGCAACACGGCGCTGAACGGGTCGTAGTAGGCACGCTCTGCGTAACTCAAACCCTCCGCTTCCTCGGCTGGCTGGACGAATTCGGTGCGGATCGTATGGTCAGTGCCCTGGATGTCGAGTGCGATGCTGCGGGCATCCCCTGGCCGCGCATTCACGGCTGGACCGTAGGCAGTGAGCGTAACCTGTGGGACTTGCTGGATGAATTGTGCACTTATGGGCTGAAACATTTGCTGTGCACGGATATCAGCAAGGACGGCGCCATGGGCGGCCCCAACCTGGCCTTGTACAGCACCTTGGTTGCACGCTATCCCGGGCTGGAAATCCAGGCATCGGGTGGCGTCTCGGGCCTGCGCGACCTGGAACAATTAAAAGCCACCGGTGTCGCTGCTGCAGTCACCGGCAAGGCTTTGCTGGAGGGATGCTTCTCTATTGAGGAAGCCCTGGAGGCCCTGGCGTGAACGCCATTGCACCCACAACCCCCAGCGTTGTAGCGCGACGCATCGTGCCCTGCCTCGACGTGCGCGACGGCCAGGTCGTCAAGGGCGTGCGCTTTCGCGATCACCGCATCATGGGCGACATCATCGAACTGGCCGCGCGCTACCGCGACGAAGGTGCCGACGAACTGGTGTTCTACGACATCACGGCCAGCCCGGAAGGACGCAGCGTTGACCTCGAATGGATTCGCCGTGTGTCAGAAACCATCGACATACCGTTCTGCGTTGCTGGAGGTATTCGCAGCATCCAGGACGCAGAACATGTGCTGCACCAGGGCGCAGACAAAATCTCCATCAATACGCCGGCGCTGGAACGGCCCCAGTTGATCAACGAACTGGTGCAGGTTTTTGGCAGCCAGTGTGTCGTAGTGGGCGTGGATTCGATCCAGGATGGTCAGGGCTACAGCGTGCGGTCGCATACCGGCACACCGGACAACATGCGCACGCCGGGGCGTGGCGCCATGGATTGGCTGCGCGAAGTCGCCGAGCGCGGCGCGGGGGAAGTCGTGCTCAATTGCATGAGCTCGGACGGCACCCGTGCGGGCTTCGATATCGTCCAGTTGGCAGCGGCCCGGGCAGTGCTTTCCATACCGCTGGTTGCCTCCGGCGGCGCGGGCAGCGTGGAGCACTTCATTGCAGTGTTCGAACAAGCGGACGTGGATGCAGCCCTTGCAGCTACGGTTTTCCATTCCGGCCAGATAACCATTCCTGCCCTGAAGCAGTCCCTGGCTGCAGCCGGCATCGAGGTGAGACCATGTTGATTGCAGAAGTACAGCAGGCCGAGGCACTGGCCTGGGACAAGAGTGGAGGCCTGCTGCCGGCCACTGTGCAGGACGCCTTCGACGGGCGTGTGCTGATGCAGGCCTGGATGAACCGGGGTGCCCTGGTACGCTCGCTGGAAAGCGGCCGCGTGACGTTCTGGAGCCGCAGCCGCAAAGAACTCTGGACCAAGGGCGAGACCTCCGGCCATTACCTTACCCTGCATTCCATACACGCAGACTGTGACCGTGACAGTCTGTTGGTGCTGGCTATCCCGCAAGGCCCCACCTGCCACCTTGGCACGGACAGTTGTTTCGGCGATCCGGCAGCCGTCACTCCCGGCCTTGCCTTCCTCGCGCAACTGGACACCCTGGTGGCGCAGCGGCAGCAGGATCGTCCGGATGGCAGCTACACCACGCAACTGTTCGACGCAGGCCTGCGCCGGATTGCCCAGAAGGTGGGTGAGGAGGGCGTGGAAGTGGCGCTCGCCGCGGCCACGGGCAGCGAGGAGGACGTGTGCAACGAGTCAGCCGATCTGCTCTATCACCTGCTGGTGCTCTTACGTTCGCGCGGCTTGCCGTTTTCCCGTGTCATCGCTACGCTGAAGCAACGTCATTAGCCCAGGTAAGTGGACATAGGGTAAATCGAAATGACCAGCGAAGCTTCCGCGAACCTGCAGTACCACATCCGTCCCATCCACCAAGCGGACAATCCGGTGGTGGCCGCAATCATCCGCCAAGTCATGACCGAATTCGGGGTGGTGGGGTGTGGCTTTTCCATTAGCGACGCTGAAGTAGATGCCATGTTCGAAGCCTATCCTGCACCGGGGACGGCTTTTTTTGTGGTGGAACGCGAAGGAGCGGTGCGCGGTTGCGGTGGAGTGGCGCCACTGCAGGGCGGGGACGCCGGTACTTGCGAGCTGCGCAAGATGTATTTCCTGCCGGAACTGCGCGGCACCGGCATGGGCAACCAGTTGCTGGGCACCATCCTCGCTGCGGCGCGCAGCGCCGGCTATTCCCTGTGTTACCTGGAAACGCTGGAGGCCATGGACCAGGCGCGGAAGCTCTATACCCAACATGGCTTCGCGCCCAGCAACCATGCGCTGGGCAACACGGGTCACTCGTCCTGTAATCGCTTTATGACTCTTGCCCTGTAAAACAGACCAGATTGCCTAAGCCCTCTCCGGCAACGCACCCAAATCAAGTATGTCCCCCGGATCCGGCAAATGGACCTTTGCTCCAGTCCGGGACGAAAGATATTCCTTAAACGCCGTTTGCGACTCGCGCTCGCCGTGCACCAGGTACACCGGCGGGCGATTGGCCATGCACTCATACCAGCGCGCCAGGTCGTCCTGGCCGCCATGCGCCGACAGGCCGCCCACGGTATGGATTTGTGCCTTGACCGGGATTTCCTCGTTGTGGATGCGCACCATCTCAAAGCCGTCTACCAGTTTGCGCCCCAGCGTGCCAAAAGCCTGGTAACCCACGATGATCACGTGGTTGTGGGCGTAGGGAAGATTGTGCTTGAGGTGATGCACGATCCTGCCACCGGTGCACATGCCGCCATTTTCATCCCCTCCCTTTCCAACCGACATTTGCTTGCGCAGGCGGCTTGCTTCTTCGTCGTAAAGCTGCGCGTTACCCCAGTAAACCTTTGATGCCTCTATGGCCATCGGGCTGTCGAGAAAAACCTGGAACCGGCTAAGTTCCCACTCATTAAAATGCCGGCCCAACATGTATAGCACTTCCTGACTGCGGCCAATGGCGAAAGCAGGTATCAGAATGTTGCCTTGGCCGGCCCTGGCGGCCGAGATTACTTCGCCAATTTCCTGCACCGTTTCCTTGCGGTCGCGATGGCAGCGCGAGCCATAGGTGGACTCAATCAATACAACATCAGCAGTGTCGATGCATTCCGGGTCCTTCAAAATAGGAGTGTCGTATTGGCCAATGTCGCCGGAAAACACCAGCTTGCGCTGCACCCCCCAGCTCTTCCAGCCACAGTTCAACCGAACAGGATCCCAGGATGTGACCGGCATCCCTGAAGCACACCTCGACGCCCGGCACCACCGGGAATTTCTCCCGATACTTCCTGCGCTGCATCTGGCGCGCCACGGTCTCGCCATCCGCCATGGTGTACAAGGGTTTGACCCGCTTGCCGGTCTTGCGGCTCATGTACTCCGCATCCCGCTCTGCCAGGTGCGCGCCATCCGCCAGCAAAATGGCCGCGAGTTCGCAGGCGGCACTCTCGGCAAAAATCGGACCGCGAAATCCGCGCTTGACCAACAGAGGCAGCCGGCCGCAATGGTCCAGGTGCGAATGGCTGAGCACTACCGCATCGACCGTGGCGGCATCAAACGGAAACGGGTCCGCATTGCGCGCCTCGTCTTTACGGCCACCCTGGATCAGGCCGCAATCGAGCAATATCGTGCGGCCCCCGATGCGCAGGATATGGCAGGAGCCGGTGACTTCACCGGCCGCGCCAAAAAACTCAATGTTCATACTTGCCCATCATCTGCGCCCGCACCACTGGAATAGGCGGCCCGCCGAAGGACAAAAGGGTGTCGTGAAAATCATGCCAGGCGGCGCGGCCACCGCGGTCACGGGTCCAGTCCTCGCGCAACTGCCGGATCATGAGTTTTCCCAGCGTGTAGTTGAGGTAGGCCGGGTCATAAGTGCCGCGTGCCGCCTGCTGCCTTGCGGTGCCCTCGTCCTGGTAGGCCTCTTCCACGAACATTTTCTCGGAATCGGCCACGGTCATGGATCCGGTATGCAAGCCAATCGATGAAAGGAAGCGTGCATCGCGCTTCAGGGCGTTTGAGATTTGCCCGATGCGCGTTTCCGGCGAGGCCTTGCGCAGATCCGCCTCCAGCATCATTTCCTCGCTGTAATGCGCCCAACCTTCACCGAAGGCATAGCTGACAAACACCCGGCCAAATTTCCAGCTGGCGCGGTTGGCGTGCAGGAAATTCAGGAAGTGCCCCGGCCAGACCTCGTGCACCGAGGTGAACAACAGGTCCGACTCACCCGGGACATAGTCTGCCTGCACCTCTTTCGTCCACGAAGGATCGGGTGGCGAGATGTAATAAATCGACGGCTGGTTCTTTTCGAATGGCCCGGGGATATTGATAAAGGCAGCATTGGAGCGAGCATAGGGCGGTGATTCCCTGACCAGCGCTTCCTCCGTGCCAGGAATGCTGACCAGGTCCTGCTCCACCACGAAGGCCTTGAGCTCTGCCAATTGCTGCCGGGCCGTTTCCACCGCACCACCGGGCGGCTTGCGCTTGGCCATGCGCGCAATGCAACTGCGAATGGATTCTCCCGGCACGAACTCGGCGCAGGCTTCGCCCAGGGCCAATTGGTTGCGGCGCAAATCGTTCTGCCCCATTTCTTCCAATTCCTGCACTGGAATACTCACCCGCTCCGTGTCATAAAGCATCTGCCGGTACAACTCGGGACCGAGGGCGAAATCCTCCGTGGCCGTGGACAGGTTGGATTTGAGCCAGTCGGTCAATTCGACCAGTGCGGCCGCCGCGGCATCATTGGCCCGCTGGAACTCGCTTTGCAGTTGCTCATTGTCCACGGAGGCAAACACTGCCGGAACATCCTTGGAAAAGTAGTCCGCAAGCCCACCGAAAGAGCTGATGCCATAAGCCAGCCGCGTGCGCGCCATGGGCATGCGCAGGTTGGCGCGGATCCGGGCAATGGCTACCGGCAGGTTCTGCGCATAGCGCGTGTAGGACTTCATGCGCTCTTCCAGCGAAGCGTAATTGAGGGTGATGAAGGGGCTGGGATCCAGGGAGTCGCTCAGCCAGTCAAAGTAAAAGGCAGGATTTACAAAGGGCCATTCGGCCTTTTCCAGCCAGAACAGCTGGCGGTCGATCACGGTAACGAGGTAGTCGCGTTGATACTGCCCGACCTCGCCGAGTTCGTCCGCCCCGAACTGCAGCGCCGCGTCCCGCTGCGCATGCAGACGTTCGATCTCGGCCTGGATGCCTTCGGCACTCCAGTCCGGCAGCAAACCATCGTATTCGTGCCGCCCCGCGGCCACGGCGAACTGCGGGTGCGCGGCGAGGTGGCTCTCAATAAAACCATCCACGAACACAGTCCAATCCTGCCCCGGCAGAGAAGGTTGCTGGGCGGGCTCCACCACCTCCGCCACTGCAGGCGGCTCGGGAACTTCGGACTGCTGACACGCCGCCAGCAACACAATGCTGCACGCCGAGGACAACAGCATGCTGAAAAACCTGGGGGTTTTTATCAAGGGGAAGCTCCTGATGAAACGAGTGGTCATTGTAGCAATGCCTATTGGTGGCGCAAAAAGAAAAGGCCCCGGTACTTGCCGGGGCCTGTTGAAGTAATTTATCAATGAAATACCATTGCTGTTCCTGTTACCTGATTCCGTGCATCAGGCGGTTGATAAAGGGGGCAAGAATGAACACCACGATGCCCGCGCCCAGCAGCAGCCAAAAGCTCAGCGTGAAGCCATCGCGCGCCGAAACCACGGTCATACCCGCGGCACCTCCTTCGGAGCTGATCCAGGCCGAGAACGAACCGGCCAGCGAGTTACCGATCGAAATGCTCAGGAACCATGCACCCATGGTCAGGCCGACCAGGCGGACCGGAGCGAGCTTGGTCACCATCGACAGGCCAATCGGCGACAGGTGCAGTTCTCCTGCGGTCTGCAGCACATAGACGCCGGCCAGAGTCCAGAACGGGATCTGGCTCTTGTCGCTGACCAGGTAGGTGAGCGCGTACATCAGCAGGGCAAAACCGGCCGCATTGCCGATCAGGCCGATACCAAATTTGCGCGGAATATTCGGCTCCATGCCGCGCTTGTCCAACCAGGCCCACAGCATCGTCACCAGTGGCGCCAACAAAATCACGGCAGCCGGGTTCACCGACTGGAACCAGCCCACCGGAAACTCCCAGCCGCCAAACATCTGCCGATCGACAATGCCTTCGGCGAGGAAGTTGAACGATGCACCCGCCTGCTCGAAGAACATCCAGAACATGACATTGGCAGTGAACAGGATGAGCAGTGCAAAAATACGATCGCGCTGGATGTTGCCATCGCGGATACCTGCAGCGATCAGCACCACGCAACAGCCGACAAACAAGGTGCTCAGGATACCGCTCAGCCACTGGTTCTGGCCCAGCAGGATGAAGATCAAAGGCGAGACCATCAACCCGGCGGCAGTGACAGCGATCAAACTCCCCCAACCCTCACGCCCGGGCGGGGGGCCGCCCACCACTCCCAGCGAACGCCGGCCAAACAAAAACCAGAAGTAACTGATCAGCATGCCCACGCCGGCGGTGGCAAATCCGAAACGCAATCCTTCCGCCTGCAGGTCAGCAGGATTGAGTGACAAATAGCCCATCTGCGCCGCAACCCAGCCGGTTACCAGGGGAGCAAAAAACGCACCGCTATTGATGCCCATGTAGAAAATGGTGAAACCGCGATCACGGCGGGAGTCGCCCGGCGCATACAGCTTGCCTACCATCGTAGAGATATTGGGTTTGAACAGCCCATTGCCGACGATAGCCAGGCTGAGGCCGTATTTGAACATTGCCTCATCCGGCAGCATCAGGGTGAACAAGCCAACCGAAATAAACAAGGC
>SHZL01000066.1 GCA_009692275.1 Lysobacterales bacterium
TAGGCAGCAATTTGATGTCGCAAAACCCCTTGCGCCAGCATTTTGGCCTGGGTGGCGCCGCAACCATAGACCAGGTAAAAGTAACCTGGCCATCCGGCACGCAGCGCATACTGACCAACCAGAGCATCAACCGGATTCTGCTGGTCACGCCGCCTCCTCCGGCAGAGCCTCCCATCTTCAACAACGGATTTGAATCGTGAATACAACGAGAGTCAGCTGTCCCAAGTGTTTCGCCAACATGGAACCGGTGCTGTTGCTGGGCATGACCATCCAGCGCTGTAGCTCCGGATGCAAGGGTCTGTGGTTCCGGCCGGAAGACCTGGCCATTCTGCGACAGGATAAATGGTTGGCCGGGCACGTTCCGGACACTGGCTCGGTCAGGTTAGGCAAACTCTACAATCGCATTCGTGACATTCGCTGTCCGCAGTGCAAGTCGGAAATGAACAAGGAATCTGACACAGATCAGCCACACATTATTTACGAAAGCTGCCCCAACGGGCACGGTGTGTTTCTCGATGCGGGTGAATTCACCGATCTCGTACACAAAACGTTTTGGGACCGCTTCAAGTCAGCGCGCTAGGAAAAGGAGATTTCACCATGGGCTTTCACACACAAGTGCTCCTTAGTCTTTTCCTGCTGGCCCAAAGTGTCCAGGCTGTGGCCGCCGACCCGGTCACTGCCTCCGGGACTTTCTCGGTGGGCACCATTCAAGCCGGGATGGGTGAAGCGGTATCGGGCTATCTCGAGATTACCGCTGCTGGCGACGCAGGAACGCGTATCCCGGTCAGCATCATTCGCGGCGTGAAGCCGGGGCCGGTGTTGGCCCTGATTGCCGGAACCCACGGTTACGAATACGCTGGAGTCACTGCCTTGCAGGAACTGCGGCAATCGATAAAGCCGGCCGAACTGGCCGGCACCCTCGTGCTGGTGCACATCGCCAACCCGCCTTCCTTCTACGGGCGCACCATTTACACCGGCCCGGTCGATGGCAAAAACCTGAACCGGATGTATCCCGGAAAAGCAGACGGCAGCGTGAGCGCACGTATTGCCGACAGCATTACCCGTAACGTGATCGTGCAGGCGAACTACCTCATTGATCTGCATGCCGGCGATGGCAATGAGGCATTGCGGCCCTATGTATACATGCCGGTAACCGGTAACGCGGAACTGGATGCAGCCAGCCGCGGACTGGCAGTGGCGTTTGGCCTGGATCACATCGTGATTGACGAGGGCAGGGTGTTACCGCCGGAAGCCTCGCTCTATACCGACCAGACTGCTCTGTCGCGGGGTATTCCTGCCATTACCACCGAGACCGGGCAATTGGGATCCAATGATGCGTACTGGGTGGGGATGGCAGTACACGGAATCGAAAACGTCATGCGTCACCTGCACATGCTTGAGGGCGAAGAGAAGCCCAACGAGGCGGTGGTCTGGTTGACCGGCTACGAGGTCATTCGCAGCCCCGAACAGGGGATATTCCGCGCTGCCGTGCGTGATGGCTACGCAATAGCTGAGAACGGGCTGCTCGGAGTGCTGGTGGATCCATTTGGCGAACTGATCATGGAACTGCGTGCGCCCTTCGCCGGGGTGGTGAATTACGTGGTTGCAACGCCGCCGGTCAGCGCCGGTGAACCGGTAGCCATGATCAGCCGCATCAAGCCGGATTGAGGCCTTACACAGCGCGCGAGATGATGTCCATGAAGGCCGCACCATGCCGTTCCAGCTTGACCTTGCCTACCCCGTTGATGGCGAGGAATTCAGCTGCGGTCGCGGGCCGTTTGCGGCTCATTTCGATGAGCGTTGCATCGCCGAAAATAACATAAGGCGGTACGCCTTTCTCTTCTGCCAGTTGCTTGCGCAGCACCCGCAGGCTTTCGAACAGTTGCGTGGACCGTCCGTCCATACCCATTGCGGCTGCTGGTTTTTTGACGGCTTTCTCGCGGATGCGCGGACGCGCCAATAGCAGGTTTTCCTGTACTCGAAGGATGTCCTGGCCCCGTGCCGTCAGCTTCAGGACCGAGAAATGTTCGAGGTCCTGCAGCAGGTAGCCATGGTGGATCAGTTGCCGCGTGATCGACAGCCACTCGGCCTGTGAGTATTCGGCACCGATGCCATAGGTGGACAGGCGCTCGTGGCCAAACTTGCGGATACGCTCGTTATCGGCGCCGCGCAATACATCCACCACGTGCTTGACGCCAAAGGATTGCCCTACGCGATATACGCAGGAAAGCACCTTGCGGGCAGCTACGCCGGCATCGAATTGTTCCGGCGGATCCAGGCAAATATCGCAATTGCCACAGTCCACCTGCATGACCTCACCCAGATAACCCATCAACACCCGGCGGCGACAGGTCAGGCTCTCGGCGAAATCCACCATGGCGTTGAGCTTGTGTGATTCGATGCGCCGCTGCGCGTCATTGGCATTTTGCTCCAGTTGGTAGCGGGCGGTGGCGACGTCCTGCGTGCCAAACAGCAACAGCGCCTCCGCCGGCAGGCTGTCGCGCCCGGCGCGGCCGGTTTCCTGGTAGTAGCCTTCCAGGTGTCGTGGCATGTCATAGTGCACCACGAAGCGCACATTGGGCTTGTCGATGCCCATGCCGAATGCCACGGTGGCGACGACTATGGAAAGATCGTCCCGCAGGAACTGTTCCTGCACCCGCTTGCGCGTTTCCGCCGGCAGGCCTGCATGATAGGCTGCCGCCGGGTGACCTCGCTCGGCCAGGTGCTGGGTCACTTCCTCCACGCGTTTGCGCGACAGGGCGTAGATGATGCCGGCTTGCTTTTCCCTGCCTTGCAGGAAGTGCAGCAGTTGCGCCTGTGGACGGTGTTTTTCCAACACCGTGTAGCGAATGTTGGGACGGTCAAAAGATGTAATGAATCGTTTGACCGAGTGCAGGCCCAGCACACGTACGATGTCCTCGCGGGTCTGCGGGTCGGCAGTGGCCGTCAGGGCAATGAAGGGAACGTCCGGAAAGTAATCCCTGAGGCCGCCCAGCGCCGCGTATTCCGGCCGGAAATCGTGCCCCCAATGGGAGACACAATGCGCTTCGTCAATGGCCACCAGGGCGAGCGGAACAGACTCCAGGCTTTGAATGAAATCCGCCTTCATCATGCGCTCGGGCGCTACGTACAGCAGGTCCAGTTCATCATTGTGCAGGCGCCGCAGCACTGACCTGGCCTCCTGGGGATCCAGCGTCGAGTTATACATGGCAGCATTGACGCCATTGGCCAGCAATGCATCCACCTGGTCTTTCATCAATGAAATAAGCGGCGAAATGACAATGGCCAGGCCGGGCCTTTGCAGGGCAGGCAACTGGTAGCACAAGGACTTTCCACCGCCCGTTGGCATCAGCACAAATGCGTCACCACCGGCGATCACGCGCTCGATGATTTCCTGCTGGAAGGGCCGGAATTGCTGCAGGCCAAAGACCTGTCGCAGTGTGTCGTGGATGGAAGTCACTGGCCCGATGTTCCCATGGTTTTTCTATCCACGAGTGGAAATGCCGGGGGTGAACGCAAGGCGTCCGGCAGGGAAAGGCGATCAAACCAGCGCAGCGCTTCCCGGATCTCGCCGCGCAGGTGGAAGCCCTGGGTTTGCAGCTCGCTGCGGCGGGCCTGCGCACTGAATGCGCGGGCGGGATTCTTCGCGTGCGCTTTAACCGCCGGGTCCTCCAGCCCGGAGACTATGGCCTGCCTGCTGGTTTCCACAGCGAAATAATCCGCCAGGGCCAGCAGCGTTTCTGCCGGTTGGTCCAGCAGGACGTCGCAATCCAGGGATCGAAATGCGCCGGGCCCGTGGAGTGCACTCGCGCAGGCGTAATCCGCCAGGTGCATCAACCAGCAGTAAGCCGCTGCAGCAGGGTCCGGCAGGCCTTCCGGGTCTATCCAGAGAATGTCCAGCCGTTCAGCCTTGGCCGGGGTCATCAGCTTCAACAGCAGGCGGCAAAAGTTCCTGCGCTCGGCGGATTTGAGCGTTGAGGTCAGGAAACTCTGCAGGTCTGAATAGATGAACACACCTTTTGCCCTGCCAGGAAACAGGCGGGCGATGTCGTGGGTTAGTACGATGCTGAAATTATGCGTCTTGATCACTGGCAAGCGGCCGGATTTTCCCGGCCGGACCAGGAACGACAGCCCGGTACGCAGGAAGCGGTCCCAGGCAGCAGCATTTTCAAACTGCTGGTAGGTTTCATCGGCAAAATAGAACGAGGCCTGGGTCAGCGCGTACGGCTCTTTCAGGGACCGGCCCATGCCAGTTGCATCGAGGCAGCGCGCAAGGTGGGTCGAACAGCAGAATGCCGAGTGATAAATCATGCCGAATGCATGCGCGGTTTGCGGCCCTGCTGCCTGTTCGGCCTGGCGGGCAAACTCTTCCAGCCCCAGCCGTAACTCAACCGGTTTGTTCAGTTCGCGGTGGTCAAGGAACGAGGTTCTGCGCAGTTCACGCTCGTTCAGGCGAATGAACTGCGCATCGCCAAGGCCGAGAACGACACCCGGGACTTCCTCGTAGCGATTAAGGAACAACTCAGGATCGGTGAATACATTCACTGAACTGCACCCGCCAGGCTGCGCTCATTGCTCCTGGCCACTGCCGGGGATGACTGCCGCCGATCATTACCGCCGACCATTGCCAATGCTCACTTATGATGGCGCAGGTAGATAGTGTTGCCGCCCACAATGGTTTGCTCTATCTGCACAGCCAGTAACTCGTTCTCCGGCACGGTCATGATGTCGCGGGAAAGAATGGTGAAGTCAGCCAGCTTGCCGGCTTCGATGGAGCCCTTGATGTTTTCTTCAAATGCGCCGTAGGCGGCATTCAAGGTATAGGCCCGGAGCGCTTCGGGTCGCGTCAGTTTCTGCGACGGCTCGTAACCATTTTCCGGCAAGCCGGCCAGGGTCTTGCGGGTAACCAGGGCATAAAAGGATGCAATCGGGTTCACCGGTTCAACCGGCACATCGGTGCCATTGATGATGATGGCACCGGAATCCAGCAGCTTGCGCCAGACGTAGGTGCCTTCCTCAATACGCGCTATGCCCAGGCGATCGATGGCCCAGGGCCGGTCCGAACTCAAATGGATGCCCTGCATGGAAGCGATGACGCCCAGTTGCGCAAAACGGGCTATGTCCTGTGCGCTCAGGTGCTGCGCGTGTTCAATGCGGAAGCGTGCGTCTGAATGCTGGCCGTGAAAGGCAGTTTCGAACTGGTCCAGTACCTCGCGGTTGGCGCGGTCGCCAATGGCATGGACGCACAACTGGAAGCCGGCCTGCAGAGCTTCCCGGGCCACAGTCAACACCGTTTCCATGGGTATGCTGGCGCTGCCACTCCAGTCGGGCCGGTCGCTGTAGGGCTGCAGCAGCCAGGCGCCGCGTGAGCCCAAGGCCCCGTCAGCGACCAGCTTGATGGCCCGGATGGTAAGGAAATCGTGGTCTGCATCGATTTCCGGTCCCTTCTTCAGCCATTCAGCCAGCAAGCTCTGATCCCAGCCAGCCAGCATGACCCATAACCGGCTGCTCAGCTTGCCCTGTGCATACAGTGCGCGGTAGGCATCAATATCTGCCTGGGTACTGCCGGCATCCTGGAAGCTGGTGATGCCATTGCGGGCAAGCTCGTTCAGAGCCAGGCCCAGGGCCTGTTGGTTGTCGGCAGCCGTTTTCACCGGCAACGCGCGGTACGCCAGGTCCATGGCATTCTCGGTCAGGAGGCCGGTGGCCTCTCCATTGGCGTCCTTGATGATCTCGCCCCCCTCGGGGACAACCGTATCGGCGTTAATACCGGCAATCTGCATCGCCCTGGCATTGACCATCAGGGCGTGGCCGCTGGCATGGTTCAACAGCACTGGATTATCCGGGCTGACTTCGCTGAGCAAGCCGTGCGTCTGGAATCCTTTGACCTCGACCGGTGGCGGCGAAGTCCATTTGCTCTGGTGCCAGCTGTTGCCAATGATCCACTCGCCGGGTTCGGCAGTCGCAACCGCCGCAGCTACCTGCGCCACTATGTCGCTGTAGGTCTTGGCCCCGGAAAGATCCAGCTCCCTGAGGCTGTAGCCAAAACTCATGATATGTCCATGGCTTTCAATGAAACCGGGGATCATGGTGTTTCCGGCGAGATCCAGCATTCTTGTGTCGCTGCCAGCCCATGCCTGCGCATCCTCCCGGGAGCCGGCAAACAGGACGCGGCCATCTGCCACCACAACCGCTGCAACTTCCGGCTGGTTTGCTGCCATGGTGTAAATGGGACCGCCAAATATCAGCAGTTCCCCGGTGGTCGCAGCCTGGCCCAGGGTGCTTGCGCACAGCGCCAGAAGTCCCAGCAGGCGGATAAGTAGCTTGCTTGTGTTGTTCATGGAATGGGGGCAGTAGTCGTGGTGGAGTGGTAAAGTTTACTGGGCAAGAACAAAATTAGCCATCGACGTCACTCAGGCACAACACAAACCCTAACTAACAAAGGCATTCAGATATGAGATGTGTTCTCAAGGCCCTGTTAATCGCTGCAGCCCTGGTAAATGCAAACCTGGCCATGGCCGCCGATGATACTGCCGAACTTGCCCGGATGCTGAATGAGTTCCTGGCGGGCGCATCCGTCGACGATGCGGCAGCGCATGATCGCTTCTGGGCGGCAGATCTGATTTACACCAGTTCCAGCGGCGAACGGATCGGCAAGGCCGATATCATGGGCGGGCTCAGTGCACCTGCGCCGGAAACTGTGGATGCCGCTGATAACGTCGAAGCAGCCACGGTCTACACCGCCGAGGATATTCGCATCCAGCAGTACGGTGACACCGCCATCGTGGCGTTCAAGCTGGTTGGAACGACATCGCGTGCGGGAGAAAACACCGCGGCCCCGGCGGAAGTCTTGTACTACTACAACACTGGCACGTTTTTGCGCCGGGATGGCATGTGGCAGGCGGTCGCCTGGCAGGCAACGCGTATTCCAGCAGCCCCGTGATGTTGCAGGGCGGGGGGCTGCATCGCTCCAGAAAACGACTGACCCAAATGAAAGTCCGCTCACTCATTTGCCTGTTTGTCGCGGTTCTGGCGATGCCTTTGCCCGCGATGGCAGCGGACACCTGCCCGCCGGCAGGTTACAGCGAAGAACAACTACTGGAACTGGGCCGGGGCGGGTTTGTCATCGCTGACGCTGCCCAGCGTAACGCACTCGCGCCGGGCCTGATGGCCTGCTTGCCTGATCCAAATCCGGCGATCCGCGATGGTGTGGTGTATACGGGCCTGGCGACCTGGTTGCGTGGCCAAAGCCTTGCGCCGGAAACCATCAACGCCCTGTACGCCAACCTGCTGGTGCAGATTGCCAGCACTGCGGATGCCAACGGGTTTCAGCAACCATTCGCTGCGCTGGTGTTGTCGGAAGTAGCGCGCACCGGCCGCATCGACAACACATTTACCCCGGCCATGCGCAATGAACTGGTCGAGGTTGCGGCCAATTACCTAGCATCAGTGCGTGATTACCGGGGCTTTTCGGAAACCGAGGGCTGGCGTCATGGTGTGGCGCATGGCTCGGACCTGGTGCTGCAACTGGCGCTCAATCCCAACATCGATGGCGCACAGATCGAACGATTGATGAATGCGGTGGCTGCGCAGGTCGCTCCTGCGGGTGAGGTTTTCTATGTCTATGGTGAACCGGGAAGGTTGGCGCGAGCTGTGTTTTATGCCTGGGCCCGGGAAACTGTTGCGCCGGTTTACTGGCAAGCGTGGTTTGATCGCATTGAAAATCCGGCACCCATGAAAAACTGGAACGAAGCATTTGCCAGCCAGGCCGGCCTTGCCAGGCGGCATAACACCATGGCTTTGCTGCTGGCCTTGCATCTCAATGCCACCACGGCGGGAAAGCAGGCCGAGGCACTGGATGCGCTGGTGCTGCAGGCCCTCAACCGGGTGCAGGGAGAATAGGTTTCCATTACATTAAAAGGCTCTTCCCCAATTGTAGTGGGCAGTTTGGCCACTACTCCAACTGCAACATCACCTGAATGGCCATATCGTCGTCCATTTTTTCTCCCAGCCACTGGCTCTGGGCGGTCTTGGGGGTGATGCGGATGCCGGATGCGCTGTGCTGTTCAAAAAGTGACCAGATATTCCCGCGGGAATTTCTTGCCGGACCTGGTGGAATGACTTCGCCCGCTGGATTGGTGAACTCAACGACCCTGTCGGCCGATCGATTGAGCCCAAAACCACCTTCATGCACCAAGCGATGATGATGGCGGCACAACAACACCAGGTTTTCCATCGCCGTGTCACCGCCATCGGCCCAATGCTGGATGTGATGCGCATCGACAAAGTGCGTATGAGTGCAACCGGGGAAACGGCAACCACCATCGCGCCGCTGCAGAGCACGGCGTATCGCCGGTGGAATGCTGCGGCTTTTGCGTCCGATGCTGAGGGGTTCAACGCCAGCTTGTCCGGCAATGGAATTCTCCAGCCAGTGCACGATTCCGGCATCGCAGGAAACGCGCCGGGCGGTTTCTGCGCATATGTTCCCAACGTCTTCCAGCTCAGCTTCCCCACCTGTTCCTTCCTGTTTTAGGGTTTCCATGTCGGTGTGCACATGTACCGTGAAGCGATCCCCGCTGTTACCTTTAGCTTCGCTCGAATACCTTTGTGCCATTCGTACCAGCGCATCTGCGCGGCGCATGGAAATCGGCTCTGGGTGGGAATGGATTTCATCCAGCGGCTGGGTAGAGGAAATTCCCGCGGGAACGCCCTGTTGTTCACGAAAGTCTTCTTCCATGGCCTGCTCCAGCACGGTTTGTACCAGGGCGCCTTGCTCTGCCGGCAGACGGCCGCGTAGTACCCAGAGACCCTCGTCATCCACATACCAATGCAGTTCGCGCTGGGCATGGCGGGAATTCTCCCGATCCAGTGCTTCAATGCGCTTGACCTGACGGTAATTACGTACCAGGCGTTCAACGTGCACTGCGGTGCCATGCCGCGCGATCATCAGCAGGTAGTCTTCATTTTTTGGTGTCGCCACCCGCGTCATGGCCCGCACCTTGGAATAACTCACCCGCCCCAGCCGAAACTCCTCGCTGATCTGCGGCAGATCCTTTAAAGCGTGCGCCACGCGCACTTTCTCCCGTGCCGTACCCAAGTCAATGCCGCACTTCCAGTTCAACCAATGGGCACACGAAATCAAACCTTTACCGCCCCAGCCTTCGCATTCGTCATACTCACGCACCAGTTCCAGCAGGCAAAACATGGCCGCATCGACGTGCGCAGCCAGTTCGGTGATCTGATCTTCCAGGTGTTCGATGTGCTGGCGGCGCTGATGAACCTGCGCGAAGTGGGCGTCTTTGAAGGCGTTGGAAGTGTGCGTGCAGCCTGGAGAAATCATCATAATCACCTCGAATCAGATACTATACAAATATATAGTATTATGGGTGATTAATCAAGCATATTCATGTAGTTATGTTAATTTATGTTTGACTTTTTTCTGCGAATCTTCAACCTGCTGGAATAGGTAGCCGGGGGCTGTTTCTACCTGATTAACCCGCCGCGTTTGGGGAAGAGCCAGTTAAATAGTATCCCAGCGATACCGCTCTGCGGCGCACGCGTCTTCCGCCAGCGCCTTGATCAGTTCATCATCGTTGTTGTCGATGCGGCGAAAGTTCTGTTTCATGCGTACTCGCGCCTCGCGGGTGAACACGCGCAGGATGTCGATTTCGCGCGCTGCCTTATCGGCGCCTTCGGCATCGATCGAAGCCTGCACCCTGCTGAGCGTACAGGCCAGCACGAACAGGTCGATCATGATTTCCGCCAACCTCTTGGTGGCAAATTGTTTGCCGATAATATTCTTCCCGTGCTTGCGCAGGATGCGGTCTGTGGCCTGCGCCAGGCAGCGCACTGCCGTTTCGAAGGCATCCGCCTGCGGGCGAATGGCCTCGTGCATATTCTGCAGCTTGCCGGCTTCCCCGCGCCCGGTGACCAACTGGGCGTGCTTGCGCGCATAGTCGCTGAGCAGGCCGAAGCCCTTGATCGGATCGTTCAGCACGCCTTTCATCGAAGCGGCCAACTCCTTCAGTTGGCTGGCCACATCGTTCATGGCGGTCAGGGCGATGAACAGGCGCAGGATCTCGTTGGTGCCTTCGAAAATACGGTTGATGCGGCAGTCACGCACAATGCGCTCGTACGGGTAGTCCCGCATGAACCCGTTACCCCCGGCAATCTGCAAGGCCTCATCGGCGGTGCGCGCCAGGCACTCGGTGGCATAGACCTTGGAGATGGCGGCCTCCACTGCATAGTCCTGGCAGCCGCCGTCGATCAGGCCGCCCACCATGGTCACCACCGCCTCCGAGGTATAGCAATCCACCACCATGCGCCCGAGTTTTTCCTTGATGGCGCCGTAACTGGCAATGGGCTGGCCAAAGGTCTTGCGCTCATTCGCCTGCCGCGTGGCCAGTCCGATCAGTTGCTTCATGCCGCCTACTGAACCCCCACCGAGGCCGGTACGGCCGCTGTTCAGAATCTGCATGGCCACTTTGAAACCCTTGCCCGGCTCACCCAGCACGTTCCCGGCGGGTACTTTCACATTGTCAAACATCACGCTGGTGGTGGAACTGGCGCGCAAGCCCATCTTGTCTTCGTGCGGGCTGGTGCTTACCCCAGGCATGTCAGCGGTCACCATGAACGCGGTCATCTTGCCGTGGGTGTCGGCCGTGCCCGTGCGGGCAAACACGGTGAAGAAGCCCGCGATGCCGCCATTGGTAATCCACAGTTTGCTGCCGTTGAGTAGCCAGTGATCGCCCTCCTGCACCGCCGTCGTCTTGACGGCTGCGGCATCCGAGCCGGCTCCCGGCTCGGTCAGGCAGAAGGCGGCTATCAGTTCACCGGTGGCAAGCCGGGGCATGTAGCGCTGCTTTTGTTCCTCGGTGCCAAACAACAGCAGGCCACGCATGCCGATGGAACTGTGGGCGCCGATGGTAACGGCAACGGAAGCATCGTAACGGCCGACTTCCTGCAGGGTGCGGGAATAAGCCATGTTGCCCAGCCCCATGCCGCCATGTTGTTCGG
>SHZL01000067.1 GCA_009692275.1 Lysobacterales bacterium
GTACGGATCGATGCCGAGCACAGTCAGGCCGTTGATCACCGTACCCATCAGCAGGGCGCCCAGCAAGGTTCCAAAGAGAGAGCCGCCTTCACCTTTGAACCCGGTGCCGCCCAGCACGGCGGCTGCAATGGCATCCAGTTCCATTCCCACCCCGACCGATGGCAGGCCGCTGGACAGGCGACCCGCCATCATCAGGCCGCTGCAGGCGGCCAGCGCACCGCTCAGCATGAACACCCGGATAACGATCCAGCCGGTGTTCAAACCGGCCTGCCGTGCCGCCATGATGTTGCCGCCCACGGCCCGCAACCGGCGCCCAAAGGTAGTGAGATTCAGCAGTACCCAGACGAGGATGAAAAACAGCAGGGTCCAGGCAAACAGGATGGGCACCGGGCCGATGAAACCCTGTGCTGTGATGGACAGGAAACGCTCAGAATCGATGTAGATGGTGCGGCCGTCACTCAGCACCAGGGAAAGCCCGCGCGCTACACTCAATGAGCCCAGCGTCACCAGGAAGCTCTGTATGCCCCAGCGCACCGAGATGAATCCGTTCACAGCGCCGAAGGCGATAGCGGTGGTGAGGGATGCGGCGACCGCTAAAAGGATGGGCGCACCGGCGTCGAGCAGCAGGGCGCAGATAACGGCGGACAGGGATACCAGCGACCCGACCGAAAGGTCGATGCCGCCAGATAACATCACCAGGGTCATGCCAAAAGCCAGCACGCTGATGATCGCGGTCTGGTTGGCGATATTGATGAAGTTGCCATAAGTCAAAAATACCGGCGACAGCAGCGAGAACACCACCAGCATCACGATGAATGCAGCCAGCAAGCCCAGCATGGGCAGATGTCTTGACGTGGGGGAAATATTAATGATTCCGGACCTTGGCATCCCGGACCTCGGCGCCCCAGACCCTGGCCTCCATCTCGTCGGCGTTGTCCACCGTGACCAGGCCAACCGGCACCTCGAAAGCGGGCGGCACCTCCTTGCCTTGCAGGAATGCAATGACGGCTTCTGCAGCAAGCTTGCCCTGTTCACGCGGAAACTGTGCGGCTGCACCGGTGATCCAGCCGCTGCGGATACGCTCGATAATGACCTTGTCGGCATCGATTCCGGTCAGGACGATATCCTTGCGATTGGCTGAACGCAAAGCATCGGCTGCGCCTACGAGCTGGTTACTGAAAGCACACCAGATGCCAGCCAGGTCGGGATGGGCGACGAGAATGCCGGCAACGGTGTCCTGAACTTTCGCCTGGTCGAGCCCGCTTTGCCGGGCCACGACGGACAGCTCCGTGCCGGCAATAGCTTCCTCGAATCCGCGCTCCCGCTCGTCGATGCGCCACAGGCTGTAAGGAATTCCGATCATGGCCACTTTCCCCTTGCCATGGGTTGCCTGCACCAGCAGATCGCCGCTGGCCCGGCCATTGGCAAAGTCGCCGTTCGAAGCGATGGTGGTCAGCACTTCAGCCCCCGGTATATGGGTGATGGCGACGACGGGAATGCTCTTCTGGTTGGCGGTCCTGATGGCCGGCAGGATGGCCTTTTCGTCGATGGGGACAACGATGATGGCATCTACGTCCTGCACCACGAGGTTTTCCATGTCGGCCAACTGTTTCTGCGCAGTGCCATTGGCATCGGTCACTACCACCTTCGAACCCGGGTATTGTGCAACCACCGCCTCAATGGATTCGACCAGCTTGACCGCATAGTCGTCGCGCATGAAATGCATCGAGACGCCAACGGTGAATGTTGGGGTGAATTCAGGCATGAATTTTGGAACCGGTTCACTGGCTGCCCGGCCGCCGGCAGAGAATCCCAGGGACAGCACCGCGCAGGCCAGCAGGTAACGGAAGGATGTTGTTGTCATGGTTACAGTGAAACTCCGAGCAGGCCGCGGGTGAGTTGGAAATCAAAATTGCCGATAGTGCCGCAGCGCGGCTGGTATTCGCCGGAAGCGGTGGCGCACAGGAGCTTCAGCAGTTGGTTCGCGATGCGCCCGTGATCATCCGCTTCTCCATCCAGCACAAGGTCGAGATCCCCGCGGAATCGCCCAAGTTCAGCACCCGTGGCGCCCGGGTTGCCGGGACTTCCCGCGGCGCCAGTGGAAATTGAAGCGATCTGCACCAGCGGTATCATCGGGTGCCCTTGCGCGGACGCTTGCTCAACGTGTGCCAGCATCAGTTGCACACCCGTGCCACCCAGCCCCGTTACGGTTTCCACCCAATGACCCGTCGGAGTGCTCATGATATGCAGGCCGGGCTGCCGCGCGAGTTGCCCGTATTCCAGGCTGGGTGCAGGAGCTGCAGTCCAGCCCAGGCCTTTGATGAAGCGCGGTGATTGCAGCAGGCTGGCATTCGCGGCGATGACCACCGTACCGCCGCTGGACGCGACCGAGGCGGCGATGCGAACCAATGCATCGGTCACTGCCGCGGAGACCATTCCCGCCGCCAGGATGCCAAGCGACAAGGCTTCGAGCCCTACCGTTTGACGCGCGGGCGCTGCCTCAGGCTGCAAGGCCTGGTCAAACCACTGCTCCACGCGGGCGGTAACCTTGTCGATACCGCCATCGAGCTGAATGCTGGCATAACCGAAACGTGCGGGGTCCACCCCGCTTTGTTCCAGCACGTGGCGCATCAGGTCGTTGTGCGTGCGCTCGCAGCCATGTTCCAGCAGCAGGGCTTGCCGCGTGAAGGGGTGCAACAGGTGGCCCACCATGGTGCGGGTAAAGTGGTCCTCGTTTTCGCCACTCGAGGCGCCGCAGCCCTCGGTGTGTGGCAAGGCGACGAAGCGACTCACTCCCCGGCCCGATGCCAGAGCGCCATCGTTCAGCCGGGCGGCGATGCGATTGGCAATCTGCCCCGAGCACAGGCTGGTGGGCAGGATCAACCCAAGCTGATCAGCCGCAAAACCGCTGCGGGACGGCAGTGCCTGGAAAGTCGCGTGCAAGGGTTCAAGTGGCTGGATGGCCGGCCGGATGGCAATGGGCTTGCCGTCCGGGACGCAGCGCGCCGCCAGGGTTTGCAGCTGCAAGCCATCGGTCTGGCGCCAGTCACGCCAGATGGACACCTGGGAATGCCCGGCGCGTTCGCCTACGCTAGCCTTCCCGGAAGCCACATCAAGCGTGTACAAAAAAGTCTCCAGGCCCAGTTCGTCCATGGGGGTGCCATCCTGGTAGCGCCCGGCATTGACATCCATGTCGTTGCTCAGCAGGTTCCAGCGCCCGGTGGTGGTCACGAACTTGATGGTGGGTACAAACGGAAAATTGGTGATGGAGCCATTACCGGTGGTGAAGAAAATCATGTTGCATCCGGAAGCGACCTGGCCGGCAATGCTTTCCAGGTCGTTGCCTGGGCTGTCCATGAAATAGAACCCTGGCGCTGTCATCCGCTGGCTGTAATCGATGACGTAGTCCAGCTGCACTTCCGGATCTTTTTTTCGCGCCGCCCCAATCGATTTCAGGGCAATGTTGTACAAGCCGCGGAACTTGTTGCCACCGGACGGATTGCCTTCGGCGCTGTGACCGTGCCAGGCCACGCGCTGTTTGAAGATCGCGATCTTTTGCAGGAACTGCCGGGCCGTGGCGAGATCGCGCGTGTTGGCCAGGATGTAGGGTTCGGCGCCTATCAGCTCATCGGTTTCCGCCAGGGATGCGGAACCGCCGTGGCGAATGAGCTCTTTCGCCACCCAGCCGGCCAGTGGGTTTCCCGACACACCGGAGAACGCATCTGAGCCGCCGCATTGCAGGCCGATGCGCAGTTCGGACAAGGGTTGTGTCGAGCGGCCCATGGCGCCAACCGCCGGAATCCACTCGCGCACGATCTGTTCCGCTTCATCGAGGCCCGCAGCGAAGTCCGTGGAAAGCGAGAAGAACCGGTGCAGGACGTGATCCAGCGGGTAGCCGTGCTGGCGCAAGTACTCCTCCAGCGCGCGGTTGTTGACTGCCTCATGGCCATAGTCCATCGCCAGCACCGCAGCTACATTGGGATTTACCATGAAGCCGGCGAGGGTGCGCAGCACCAGGTCGAAATTATTGGGCTGCACGCCGCTGGCGCCCTCGGTGTGGGTGACCGCCACGATGCCATCAATGTTGCCGTGTCGTTTGCTTTCGGCCTTGAGGCGCTGCTCCAGTTGGTGGGCAAACGAACCGGTCAATGATGAGGTCCCGAGCACGATGATGTCATTGCGTGTGCCAACGCCGCGCCCGCCGGTCCGCGCAAAACCGGCAAAAGTTCCGGGCTGCGGGTAGAGCGGCACCTGCCGGCCGGGCATGAACGCCCGTTGGTCGAGATGAAACTCCTCGATATGGTCGCGGAAATTGGGCTGCTCAGGCAGTTTGAAATCGAGGTGACGCAGGCTCAGGGCCGCGAGGATTCCGGCATTGCACAGGTATTCGCCGGGCGCAATGGCATGTAGCGCCCAGCCAAAAGGCAGGCCCCAGGACAACAGCGCATCGCCTTCGGCAATGGTCTCGATGGCGAATCGTTGACCCTCGAGCAGGGAGGACTGCAACGCATGGACTTGCCCGCGAAACCGAAACCCGGTGCCGGCCTGCAGGTTTTTGCTGGCAATAGCAACGTTGTCCCCGGGCGCCGGGATTCGGCCGATTTCCTCGAAGTCTACAACTACCACAATTGTTCGGAGGCGAGGCGCGCACCCTCGGCCAGCGATCCCAGTTTGGCCCAGGCAATTTCGGGTTCCACCAGGGCTACGCCGACAAACGTGCCGAAGCCGCAATCGCTGCCGGCAATGACGTTTTCGCGTCCGACAATATTGGCAAGACGCACGATGCGTTCTGCTACCAGTTCGGGGTGCTCGATACGGTTTGACATCGACTCGATGACGCCGGGAATCAGGATCTTGTTGTCCGGCACTTCGACGTCCTGCCACACTTTCCACTCGTGGGCATGGCGGGAATTGGCTGCTTCAAACAGCAAGCCGTCTGCCTTCACGGTCAGGATCAGGTCGATAATGTCCTTGAGCGCAACGTCGTGGTGATGCGGTCCCGGGTAGTTGCCCCAGCACACGTGCACACGCACGCGGTCCGACGGGATTCCTTCCAGCGCTGCGTTCATCACCTCGATATGGCGGCGTGCGTAATCCCTGAATTCCCCTACCGGGGCGTCCTTGAATTCGCGGTGGCGCGTCATGGCGAGGTCGGGACAATCCAGCTGCAGCAGAAAGCCGGCATCGACTATGGCCTGGTATTCCGGCTTCATGGCTTCGGCCACTTTCCACAGGAATTCTTCTTCGGTCTTGTACCAGGTATTGCCCAGGAACATCGACACGACGCCTGGGGATGCGGCATTCATGAATGCCTCCTCGGGATGTACCGAGGCCAGGGCGTGGCGGAAATTCGCGATATCGACTGCAGCGTCCGCAGTACCCTTGGAAGCCACCGGGCCATTGCAGGTGGGGCGATTTTTGTTCAGGTGCTTGACGCCCGGGTCGTTGAAATAACCACTGGACACATTGGGGAACTCCAGGATGTCGCTGAGTTTCGGCAAGTTGGACTGCCCACCGAAGCCGGTTAGCCGCTCCGTAACATAGGTTGCATAACTGGGCTTGCTCATTTCCCCGTCGCTGACGATGTCGATACCCGCATCCTTTTGGTGCTGCACGACTTCTCCCACGGACTTTCTTATGGCCCGGCCCAGTTCCTGCTCATCCACCTTTAGTCCATCGGCCTTGGCAAACATGAGTTCGACCAGGTAGCCGGGGCGTGGCAGGCTGCCGACATGAGTTGTGAGAATGCGTTCAGTACTTCTTTTCATGAGTTTCTCCAGCGTTTGCAGGTGCTTCAAGGCTGCTGTTAATCAGTAAGTCGCCCGACCCCCGCTGGCGTCGACACACTGGGCGGTGATAAAGCTGGCATCGTCCGAGGCAAGGAAATGCACTACGGCGGCCACCTCTTCAGCGGTGCCAAACCGTCCCATGGGCGCCTTGCTCAGCATCAGCTTCACCGCTTCAGGTGGCAATTGATCGAGCAGGGGCGTCGTAACCACGCCCGGCGCCACACAGTTGACGCGGATGCCCTCGAGGATAACCTCCTTGCCCAACGCTTTGGTCAGGGCAATGATGCCTGCCTTGGCCACGGAGTAGGGAATCAGCCCGGGAGTCCCCTCCTTGCCGGCCACCGACGAGATGCTGATGATGCATCCACTGCGCCGGGAGCGCATGTGCGGAATCACCTCGCGGCTGAGATAGAATACGCTGGAAAGGTCTACGTTGAGGACATCGTGCCAATCTTTGTCCTCGAGTTCCCAGATGGGCGCGGTGCGGCCCATAAATCCGGCGTTGTTGACCAGAATGTCGATACGACCAAAAGCACTGAGCGTGTCCGCAACCAGGGCCCGGGCTACTTCCGGCTGGCTCACGTCACCCGCCAGGCCAATGGCCCGGAAACCATGGGCCACGAAATCTGCAGCAGCCGCCACGGCTGCATCCTGGCGCAGATCCGCCAGGGCCACGCTGGCGCCGGCTGCGGTAAAGCGCCTGGCCACGGCCAAGCCTATGCCGCCCGCACCGCCGGTGATCAGCGCAACGCGCCCTTCGAGGTTCATGAATTCCTGCATGCCATCATTCTAGCGCGTGATTGGTGTGCGCAGCAGGATGATACGGTAAGGGTCCCAAGTCGAGGCATTCCAGATAATGTCCACGCCA
This sequence comes from Lysobacterales bacterium, assembly GCA_009692275.1. Lineage (GTDB taxonomy): Bacteria > Pseudomonadota > Gammaproteobacteria > Xanthomonadales > SZUA-36 > SHZL01. The sequence goes on from SHZL01000067.1 coordinate 6,658, forward strand.
TCGTCGGCCGGCCGGGTCCACTGCTCGATGATGTTGGCGCTGTAAAAGAAGCCATATTCCTGCGGGGTGGCCTCGCGTGCCGGTGTATGCGGCGCGCAACCGGGCGCAATGCAGTTCGGGTGCCGTAACATTCCGCCCACGCCGTACTGGCCTGCGGCGACGGCAGGGTCGCCGGCTGCAATGATGTCCTGCGGTGGTGACCAGGGTCCCCAGGGCTGGTCGGCGGTGCGCATGCGGAAAGCGCCGTTGCCGATGACGACTTGATCGCACTCCTGCCCAGCGAATAATTCGAGCACGCCACACTTTTGCAGGACAGGGGCAATCGGCAGATTGATCAGGCCACCGCCATAAAACATGACCCACTTATTCAGCTCACCGACCCAGGCAATGCTGACCTGGTTGACAACGTCATAGGCTTCAGTAGCCTGTATCCCGGGTGATGCTGAATCAAGGTCCACCGCTGCGGCATTACTTTCTCTGCTGCTGAATTGTGGTCGGCCATGCCCGTCCAGGCCGATGAAGTACTGCGGAGCCCAAGCGTAGTCCGGGCCGGAAGGCAGGTCTACGTAGGCGAAATACAACCCCAGGTCGCGACCGGTACTCTTCACGCCGATGAATCCCGGACGTCCCCACAGGAATACGCGCTGGTGCTTGCCACTGCCGTCGGCCGGGTCGTAGTCCTGCTGAGACACTTCGACTGCTGAGGCGGGGTCGAAATCGTTCACGGTACGCAATGCCACATTGAGAAACCGGTTGGTCTTCCATTCGTGCACGGTGGCGTACATTTTTGGATTGTCGAGGCTGCGCAGGCCGATCAGCAGCTTGACGCCCATGGCATTGGTGCGGCCAATAGCGCTGTCGGCCCAGACGGAACTGCTGCGGTCGACACAAAATCCGCTGCCCGCGACGGCGGCGCCACTGGCATCAGCCAGGGTATCGGCGACGCAAGCTTCCGCTGAGCCATCGACGCAACCAAACGTCACGCCCTCATCGGTGCTGTAAGGTGGTCCGGCGAAGCCCAGGCCGTTGTCGCACTGCATGCCATTGCTGCAGTCCGTGTCTTTGCTGCAGCCCTGCGGCTTGAAGGTGAAGAAAATTCCGAATTCACGGCTGCCGTTGCTGAAACCACCGACCGGGGTTTTGAATCCCTCCATGGCATGTCCCGGGTTGATCGCTGCCATTTCGGTGCTGCCCGGATTCTGCCCCAGCTTGATCAGGGGAATGTGTCCCGGCCCGAATGCGGTGGGATCGGGCCAGTCGGCCAGGTTGATGGCGCCGAAAGAGTCGTCGAATTTCCGCCCGGTCGAAGCTTCGATAGGATCGCCTATGGGATTGGCCATCGTGTCGCCGAACAGGAGTCTCAGCTGGTCCTGGTGTTGGTAGGTGAAACCGAGGTCCGTGCCGTAATAGGCGATGGGGAAAGGTGCAACATTATCCGGGTGCAGCGTGGCACCCACGCCGGTGAAGGGCCCGAGCACCGTGGTTTGCCCCACGGTCGGCTCAGAGGCCGACACCGGAAGCGCCAGCAACAGCATGAGTGCGTATGTGAACAATGAGGATTTCTGGTACGTCATGGTATTTAACCTCTCTTCAGGGACTGATGCGGGTGCGCAACAGCACCACCCGATAGGGGTCCCAGGTGGAGGCATTCCAGATCACGTCAACTCCGCCTTCTACCGTCTTGGTCCACTGTTCAATGATGTTCGCGCTGTAAAAAAAGCCATACTCATCGGGGTGGTAAAACGCAGTCTGCGAGTGCGGCGCGCATCCTTCCGAGGTGCAGGCGGGGTGATGTAATACACCGCCGACGCCATATTGGCCGGAGCCCGGGACCTTGGGATCACCAACGCTGATAATATCTTGCGGCGGTGACCAGGGTCCCCAGGGAGTGTCCGCAGTGCGCATGCGGACGGCGCCGTTACCGACCACTACGTCCAGGCATTCACTGCCGGTAAACAGTTGCAGCACACCGCAGTCTGGAAACGGTGGCGAAGGCAGAACCGTAATTCCCCCGCCATAGAACATGACCCATTTGTTCAGGGATGCAATCCAGGCGACACTCATTTGATTGGTGATGTCGTGCTGCTCTGCCGCCTGGATACCCGGCTGGTTTGCATCCAGGTCCAGTGGCCGCGCATCCCGCTCATTAGGACTGAACTGTGGAATTCCACCCACCGTGTGGGTGAAGTAATTCACCTTCCAGGAAAACCCGGGTCCCTGCGGCAGGTCGACCGGCATGTCGACATAGGCAAAATACAGGCCCATGCTACGCCCGTTGGCGCCGACTCCGATAAATCCAGGGCGCCCCCATACCAACACCCGCCGCGCGTCGCCGGAGTCTCCTGCGGTCTGATAATCCTGTGCAGTACCATTTTCCGGTATGAAGCTCTGCACCGTGCGGGCAGTCATGTTGACGAACTTGTTGGTTAGCCAGGGTTGAATATCGCCGTACTTTCTGGGGTCAGTTTCAGAGCGGATGCCAATGCGTTGCTGCAATGCGACCGCCTGGACTCTGCCGGCCGGAGTATCGGCCCGGATGGTGCTGGTGGTGTCGCTGCAAAAGCCGCTGGCTGCCACCGCTGCATCCGCAGTTTGCGGCATCGTATCTGCAATGCAGATTCCGTTGCCGTCAATACATGGAAGTGTCAAGCCGTCCTGCTGGGCATAACTCACACCCACATACCCCAGGCCTGTGTCACAACTCAGGCCGCTGCTGCAATCCGCATCAGTGATGCACCCCCAGGGCTTGGTGACGTTGAAAATCGCAAATTGATCATCGCCGTTGCTGAACCCGGCCATGGGAGTCTTGCCGAGGTCCATCACGTGCTCCGGGTCCTGGGCCGACATTTCGCTGCTGCCGGGATTTTGCGCCAGCAGAATCAGGGGAATGTTCTGGCTGGTGATGGTGCCCGGATCAGGCCAGTCGGCGATTGCCACGGTGCCAAACCCATCATCCTGTCGCGGACCGGTGGACGCTTCTATGGGGGCGTAGGCTTCCGTGGCCCATGTGTCTCCGAACAGGAAGTGTATCTGGCCGGCATGCGCATAGCTGAAACCCAGATCTGTTCCATAGTATTCGATCGGCATGGGTGCTTTATTAGCCGGGTGAAGTCTGGCGTCTGCGCCAGTGAACGGACCGATTACCTCGGTGAACACAACCCTGGGTTCAGCCCTGGCGTGACCTGGAAACAGGCCTGTGGTGAGGCTAAGCAGTAGTACTATGATTTGCTTCATTCCGGTCTCCGGGTGGCGCAGGCGCTATAGGAACCATCACAGCCAGCGATGCCGCAGCAATGGACTTGGGCAGATTAGCCCAAGCATCGTGGGATATTATCTAACATGTCAGTGCCTGTCCACATGCTGTATTGCTTGCACGTTGCCATTGAGTGAACGGTTGCCTTGAAAGCCATTGCAAGAAAAACCAGGGGATTGGATTTCATTTCTGGAATCCTGCCTGATCCTAAGCTAACATGTCAGTAATGGATTTTCAGGCTTCTGGATTTCGATAAACAAATTGCGGGGAATGAGCGCATGAAAGCTGGACGGACCCGAATATGAACGAAAAAAACCACCCCGCCAGATCATGGAAAAACCCATTTTACGTAGAAAATGGAGGCTCCACCCGGCTTGCAGAATCCTTGTTGCGGGGCAACACATTGCGCCAAAAAACAGCCGCTGGATGGGCGCTCGGCACCTTCCTGATTGAGCTGCCCACTCCATCAACCTTGACCGCAATGGCCCTGGCGGGATTTGATTTTGTAGTCCTGGACATGGAGCACTCCTCCATCGGTTTTTCCGCTCTGGAGAGCCTGATCGTTGCCGGGCAGGCTGTCGGCTTGACCATACTGGTCCGCACCTGGGGCGAAGATACCGGACTGATTGGGAAAGTTCTCGATATGGGCGCACACGGCATCATGGCACCCCACGTGGATACACCGGAACGTGCCCGGTCCATTGTGGAACAGGCGCGCTTTAAGTCCCTTGGTGATCGGGGCTTTTCTCCGCTAATGAAATTCGATGCACTGGAAGCGCCTCTGCAAATGCTGGGTGAGGCGACCTACGTCGTGGTGCAGATCGAGGGCAAGGACGCTTTGGCCAGGGTCGCTGATATTGCAGCAGTGCCAGGAATCGATGCGATTTTTGTCGGGCCTTACGACCTCGCCCTTTCCCTTGGTGTGCTCCCGGGAAGCGCGGAAGTACACAAGGCTGCCGAGCGTCTTGCCGCAACCGTGCCGGCCCACCTGGCGCTGGGAATTTACATCGATGATCCGGCCAGCTGCGGAGAGTGGGCGGCGCGACGATTTGCCCTGCAATGCGTCAGTTTTGACGGCCGGATGCTGGCCGACGGCGCGCGTC
>SHZL01000068.1 GCA_009692275.1 Lysobacterales bacterium
GCGGGTGCCCAGTTTGATGGGCCGCAGACGGCCTTGCTTCATGAGTTCGTAGAGCAATGACCTCCCGATGCCAAGCCGCGCACAAGCTACGGTTATCGTGTTTGCAATCGGGGGGGGCGGTTTGGTTGAAGCGGAATTTGCTTGCATTGTCGAATCCTTTGTAAGGGATTACTCTCGACCTGCAGCCCGCTCAAAAAAAAAGCGAACACAGGATAAAACTTCCCGGATTCGCCTCCGACAAACTATTCAATAATTACGTCACCTACTTGAGGAATTTACCATAGCCGTAGACCTCTGCGCAAGTCCGACTATGCTCGCGCATGTTTTTTTCGTTTGCGTATAGCCGTCACGTTATCAGAAGGTAACTGGTCACAATGGGCAGCCCAAGCCGCCATCAGCTTGGTTCGCTTTTCAAGCAGGTCGCTGCGGAAGTAGGCAGCCTCGGCTTTGTCTTTCAACTGGTGAGCCATGGCGTGTTCAATTACTTCACGCGGGTATGCCGTTTGATCTGCGGCCCAATCTCTAAACGTACTTCGGAATCCATGCTGCGTGATACCTGGGTGCAATTCTTTCAGCAGGTTCATTCCAGCAGCGGTGGTCATGGGCTTTTTCAGACTGGTTCCGGGGAACACAAAATCGTTAACGTGCGGTTGACTCTTGAGCAAGGTGATCGCTTGCGGTGATAACGGTATGGTGTGTTCTTTGTGGGCCTTCATCCGATTGGCTGGAATCGTCCAGATATTTGCTTTCAGGTCGAACTCGTCCCACTTTGCGCCTGTGACTTCGCCGGGCCGGGTAGCCGTCAAGATTTGCAGTTCCAGTGCCTTCGCCGCCATGGTGTCCACCTTGCGCAGCTTCAGCATGAATTGACCGGCCTCGGCATAGGGCAGGGCCGGGCGGTGTTGCACGTTTTTCAGTCTGTTGGGTTTTGCCAGCAACGTGTCCAGGTGGCCTTTCCATCGTGCCGGGTTCAGTCCGGCCCTAAACTTGCGTGTTGTGGCCCAATCCAGCACGGCTTCAATGCGCTGCCGAACCCGGGTAGCAGTTTCGGTTTTGTCCGTCCAGATGGGTTCAAGACAGGCCAGAACATCATTGTCCGTGATGTCACTGACCGGCATATCCATCAGCCCCGCGGCATAGGTGTTTAACGTGCTTGACCATTGCGCGGTGTGCTGGTCATTGCGCCACGATGCCTTGTGCGCATCAATGTACCGTTGGGTGCAGTCCTTGAACGATACGCGGCTGGCAAGAGCCTGCCGGGCCTCAGTGAGCGTCTTTTGCTTCTCTGCTATCGGGTCTAACCCATTCCAGACCATATCGCGGTAACGGTCGGCACGTTCCCGCGCCATGGCGAGCGTTACCCGTTCATTGGTGTACGAACCCAAACCGGCCTCCCGCTGGCCGAAGGTGACGCGGTCACGCCAGCGGAAGGTCCATGTCTTGCGCCCGTCCGGCTTTACCCACAAGTACAGACCGCCGCCATCAGCATACCGACCCGCCTTGGTGACCTTATCGACTTTGCCGGGGTTCAGTGGTGTTACTAGTTTGCCTCTTGGTCTAATCATGGCATCTCTCGTCTGTTCTTGTCCTTGTTACATACATAATACGACGGTCGGAGGCGGATAGCAACGAACAGTGACAACCGGATACAAACGTGAAAGATAAGCAGGGCAAGGGATTTAGAGACGACCTATGCTTCTAAAGCGTTGAAGCTAAAGCCTTTCCTCTAGGGAGAATCTAGACTCTCTCTCCGCCAAACAAGAAACCCCCGCGGCCGCGGGGGTTTTTATTTGCAATCAACTGGTAGGCAGGGCAGTGGCAGTTTTGCCGCTCCAGCAAGTCTGCGCAAAAGCCCCGCCGTATCCGGCAGCGGTTTTTGCGCCAGTGTGGTCAATGGCCATCGAACCGCATTTGTCTTCGCTTTGGTTTCCCTGGGGAGCTGCCGTTGCCACAAAGTTCTGGTTTCCGTTGGAGGTGGCAACGGTGATGGTATATAGACTGTTTGTGGTGCTGCCCTCACAAGCGCTGGTGTCATATGCGTTGGCGCGGGTGTAGATCCGCTCCTGGCATGCAGCGGCGGCAAGTAGCGCCTCCAGCGCTTCCGTGCGATTGGACCTGACCACGTAGGCCCGGTAGCCGGGCAAGGCCAGGCTAAGCACAAGGGCAAGCACGCCCACGGCAATCATGGCTTCGATGAGGGTAAATCCCCTGGCCTTGGTGATTTTTTTCACTTTTGGGCTCCGGTAGAAGTTTTGCGGATCAGGTCTGAATATCACGAGTTAACTATCGAGGCCTTGCTTACTGCCCCGCACCAGGATGATCATCTTGAGTTCCTTCAACATGCCGCCGGCTTGCTCATCGCTGAAGATCAATTGCACATCGTCCCCCGGGGTTAAACTTTCTTCGCCAACGACCTGGCCCTGGTAAAAAACTTTGGTGGCCTCCATATTTGCCGTGTAGGTCACGCCATTGACCTTGATAGTGTTGCCATTGAGGTAAACACTATCCAGACGTCCATCAATGGTTTCGGCCAACAAGCTCACCGGGCACAGCAACAGCGCCAACAGCCACAAAATTTTATTCATCTTTCCTACCCTCCTGGTACATGACTCCGAACCTGGTCTTTCCTGGCTGCTAGTCAGTCTGGAACCAGCTCTGCCTGCCGCATGACATGGGCTGGTGTGCGGCGGCGATCATCGTGATGCTGCCATTGGTCTTGGTCGTATAGGTAAACGACTTGGCGCCGCCCATACCGCATCCCCTGGGTGCGTTGGCCCGGGGCGGGAACACGCCACCGAGGTCGGAAGCCCGGTCGTCGTAGAGGAAAGTCGGCAAGTTAGGCATGCTCAGCATTTCCGTGCCCACCGGGTTGACAATACCATCAGGCTCGTCAGGTTCCAGCGGATTTCCGATGGACAGGGTGTCTGCGTCGTCGATGATGCTGTCGTCGTTCAAATCCCAGACCGGGAAGCGGGGCGCTGAGCCCGTGCCTGCGTTGAGCGCCATGAGCCAGCCCTTGCCACCTGCTGCACAGGGGTCCTCGGCGGGAATCAGCGTCACGAAAAAGGCTGTGTCGTCACGCAGAACAATTTCGCGAACGATGCGTTCACCTTGTTCGGGCAGGTCAACCACCCAGCCGCGGGATTCCGGCTCGCCATCCTCGTTGAACCAAATCGGAACATTGGGCGCGTAGTCGTGAATGACCCGGGTATTGCTTGCCTCGTCCACGTCTATTTCCGGTTGTGCCAGGTCGTCCCGGCCAAAGTTGTGGTCACCAAACGAATTGCGTTCATTCAGGGACTTGTTGTAATAGCCATCGCGATCCCAGACGGCGTAGAGGGACTGAGTTGGCCTGTCCGTGCTGTCATCTGCGACTTCCAGGTACTTGCCGGTACCGACCAGCACCAATACTCCTTCGGAAATGGACAGGGGATGGCGCATGATCGCGGGGCGTGTCGTGATCGGTTGGCGGTAGCCATCGTCGTTTTCAGCCACGAACAGTGGTTCGCCACCGAAGGCTACGTTCCAGCTCGACGGGTTGCTGGAGGTGACGTCGATCTTCCACATGTTACCCTGCAGGTCGCCAACGTAGATGAAGTCGGAAATGTAGTCGCCATCAATATCGGCCACTGCGGGACCGGCAAGGCCATCTGCGCCGGTGATCTTGATTTTCGTATAGTCACCAGTCACCCAGCCATTAACACCGTCTTCGATGTAGAGGATGTAGATGTATTGAAACCCCGTGGCCGAAGCAAGACCGTCCGCGGCTGTGTTGTTGTAGCCGGAACTGAATATGGCTGCCCATTTACCGTTGGCCATTTTGCGGATCTGCGGCTCGCCAAACACGAGCCCCAGGTCGGCGTCATTTTCATCGGTAAATTCCCACATCACATTGCTGCTGGAAAAAGTGGTTGGATCGGTAATGTCCAGCGCGTAAAGCCCCTGGCTTCCTCCACGAAGTGCACCTATGAGCACGGACTTCCAGTTTTGGCCAATCTGCACGTCACCGTAAACGGGTGAGCCATCGACGTAGAACTCGTGGTTATAGCTCGGGTCGGTCAGCAGGTTGAGCTTGCTGATCAATTTGTCCGGAACGTAAGCAAGGATCTCTTCACCATCGCTTTCTCTGAAACCGTGAAGCATGCCGTCATTCGCCCCCACGTAGACCGTGGCCGGGCGAGTTTTGTTGGTCTCAGCGAAGGTTTGGTAGCTGCCAAATGGGTAGTAAAATGGTGGCCAGCCCACGTATTCCGGGTCTGAGTGGCCAATATCGCCCAGCTGATGATCGCGGTCCCGGTAGTTGTTGCCGGCGCCCTCATGCTCGTCGGAGCCGCGAATGTAGTCGAGCCGGGCCTGCCCCTGAGTATCTGTCGCCCCGGTTTTGGGATTGATGTTCATCAATGCCTTTTGGGTGGTGCTCAGGCCGGCCCAGGTGAAACTTCCGCCTGCGTGGGTCACTGCGTTGTAGGTCATGACCTTGCGCGTTGAGGTAAACCAGGTGCGTGTTTTCTGGTCCAGAATATCACCCGCATCCCATTCAATCGTGCCGAGTTTCCCATCTTCCTCAGTCACGTTGATGGCCAGCACCGTGCCATGCCAGTCCAGGGCATCAAACTTGGCCTGGAATATCTTGGACTCACTGGAAATTGAACCGCCGTTGGTTGCCCCGGACGCCGCACCACCAATGCGGTCGCCAATGCTTTCGATAGCCGCCTGCAGGTCATCTATGAGATGTTGCGGGTTTTTGGACGAGAAATATTGCCCGCGGCTGTTCCAGGCTGCGTGCCACAAATCGTCAACCGTTTTCTCGTCATTGTCGGCGCCGGTCAGGTACCACGGATTCTTGTACGTTTCCGGATTGAAGTCATTGGGCCAGCCGTCGCCATCCGTGTCAGTAAGAGATCCGGTGATGCCGAAACCCAGGGACATGGTCACCATGTGTTGGTGGCTGGCCGCATCATACTTGTCGGTTGGCACCAGGTTAGCCATGGGCGACAGGTCCTTGTCGTAATAATACTTGGCCACGTCTGCCAGCAGGACTTTGGTTTCTGAACCGGTGCCATGGAATACGACCCCTTTGTCCTTGTCTACGTCGGTAAGCACCCGTGCCGGACTGTTGCTGTTCCAGTAGCCATCGGTGAACAGCAGGGCGAAGTTCTTCTGACAAGCCAATAAGATGGGTGAAGCCCGGCCAGACAGGTCGTTGTCATAATACCGCCCAACATTTTCCAGTCCAACCCGCAAAGGCGTACCGGAGGCGGAGTCCGGGAGCTTGACGTATTCCTTGACGAGGGCAGTATTGTGCGCAGTGAAATCCACCGTATTGGCGGGCGGCATTTCAACAAACACATTGGTGGCATTGATCATGCTCAGTCCATAGCGGAACTCAGGGAGATTGTTCACCACCGTGGAAATACCGGCCCTGGCCACCAGGGACCGGCGCCGGTAATACTGAAACCAGTTGGCCACGTTTTGCGCCAGGCCAGCAGCCGTTGTGTTGACTCCCACCGCAGCAACGCAACGTGAGTCAGTCAACGCCAGCGTACTCGTGGTTGGATTCAGGCCGGACGAACTTGGCGCGTAGTTATAGAGCGTGCAGGTGTAACTACCCGAATTGACGACAACCCGTACGTTGCTGTCCCACTGATCAATTATGCCATTGGGCGTGGTGGTCGAGTCAGTGTTGTCCGGCTGCGACCCGGTAAACCCCTTATTGTCGATCCAGTAGAAATATTCGAAGTTGGCCAGGTTACGCGTGGAGGCGTACCCCGTCGACTGCGAAGCGTCTGGATAGGAACGGGCCGCGCTGTAGGATGCATTGTTGTAGCCCGGCCAGGGCAAGTAGTTCACCTCCGGATTGAACCAAAGCGCATTCAGGGAAGGCGATTTAACCCGCCAATCCCAGGGCAGGGTGGTGGTATGGCCAGTGGTGCACAGTTCGATCGTTTCGCGCGATTGGCCGGTGCAGGCTGAGTTGTAGGTATCATCCGGAGAATCAAACACGTATTCAAACGTGGCGTAGGTCTTTTTGGAGTTGGCGGTTTGACCGGTCCAGTCGTAGAACTCACCGTTGGACTCCAGGGTGCTGCAACCCAGCAGCTTGTTGTAGCGGCACGTGGTGAAATGAGTCGGAACCAGAATATCCCAGTTCATCGAGCCCGAGTCATCCATCTCCAGGAAAATATTCGGAGTTGTGCTGAGATTGACAAACAAGGGGACCTTGGGCAACACCAGCGAGCTGGCGGAAGCACCAAATGGCGTAGCAATGCCGGCAATGAAGGAAATCGTTGCCAGGGCGATGGTCAGGGTATGTGATCTGTGGTTCATCCTTGAACTCCGGGCGTATTATTCAAAACGCTTTGCAATCACCGCGCGTACGATGGCTGAACTGCTGCTCCGTTCACCGATGCCGCGACCGCTGATCCGATAGAAGGCCACTCCCTTGTTGGGAGCACCTGCGAGATCGTCCCTGAGGAATATCTGCTGTTCCATGATGAAGGTTGGCTGGCTATGCACCATGGGAACGCTGACTGCCAGGTTGCTGTCGTTGGTCGGGTTAGTTCCGTAGGCGCGAGCTGTGCTCCACAGCGCGTCCTTGGGTGTAGGTGAGTCTGGATATACACCTTGTTCCCACACCCGGGACGTATTGGTACAGCCTGAGCTGCAAGGAAACGGGCGGGCCAGGGCACCCTTTCCGAGGCTTTGAATCCAGGCCGAAGACCAGCGCGTGCCAGCTTCAGCAGCTTCGAAGGCGACACTTTGGTCGCGAAAGTTACCTGAGAGCTTTTCCTGAATGATGGCGCTTTGGAAACCAGCGACACCCAGGACTACCAGCACCACCAGCAACATGAGGCCGACCAGCAGCACGGCCCCATTCTGTTTCTTGCATGACGAAAATGGAACCCGGTTCATAGCGTCAAATTCCTGATGGTCACCGTGGAGGTGAATTGCTTGCGCAGCTTTCTGTCCGCTGCAGGCGTCACTTGCACGTCCAGGACGTTGAAAGTAGTTTGCAGATCTTCTGTTTGAGCGTTCTCCGGGCTGGCGAGCAGCAGGCCGATCTTGACCACCACAGGTACGCCATTTTGCATGGTGTTGAGCAGGCTTTCCGCTTCACAGAGGTATGAACTCTGCAGGCACACGGTGTTCTCTGGTCTGATGCCGCCCGCGGCTGACCAGCTGTTGACGCTGAAGTCAGGCGGAAAGTCGGTATCGACGCCGTACAGAACCTGGAACGACTCCACGCCATCGATAATGCCTTGTTGGGAAATTTGGGTGGATAAGGCCCCGGGGGAAGCGCCGTATTGGCAGGTCCAGACCAGGTTTCCACTATTGTTGACGGCAAAGGTGAGGCGCTTGTAGAGCGCTCTTGCCTCGCCGGTTTCCGGGTCAATCGCATTATTCAGAATGCCAACACAGCTGACGTTATCTTCATACATGATCTGCAGCGTGTCATTGCCGCCGTTTGCACCATCCGTGGAAGCAGCTGTCACCGGGTGGTAACCGCTCGCGGGCTCGTTCCAGACCAGTGAGCGGTAGCCGGCTTTGCGGATTTCCCGGGATACAAAGTGCATCGCAAGCCGCCCGTCCTCTTGCACCCGGGTAAGGCCATCCTGCACCCGATAAGTTTGTTTGGACCCCGCAAACAACTGGGTCATGACCAGCAGGATGAGCAGGCCGAGCGTCATTGCAACCAGCAGCTCGATGAGGGTGAATCCTCTATATTTGTTTTCGGTCATTGCCATAGCCTGGTCCTCTCGTCGGGAATTTGTGCAACGATTGCTCACGGAACCAGCGATAAAACGTGCCGGTAAAAGTTTTCGCCTGTCGGCAGCGAGCCCTGGGTACGAGAGTCTGTCCAAAATAGCTTGATCGTATTCATACCCTGGCCATCGCAAGCCGGGTTTGCTGGTGTACCATCTTCGGGCGTGGAATCCATGCACATGACAGCAGTGGCGCCCGGTAACGCGTCCGTGGCGTGTTGGGTCCACAAGGTACCGTCATACTGGGCTTGTTCGTCGTAGTCACAACTGGTACCAGAGACACACACCTTCTCGCCACTCTGGAGATTCACCGCAAACATGTTTTTTTCGTAGCCTTCCATATTGGCCCGCATGGTATCGGCTAGTTCCTCGGCAATGATGGTCGCCTGGGTCTGGCTGTGGCCATGCGAGACACTTTGCAGATTGACCAGGCTGAGACTGGCAACACTGACCAGGCCCACGCTCATGACTGCCACGGCGGTCAGGATTTCGATCATGGTGAAACCTTTTTGCTGCATGCCGGGTTTCATGATTCGTCGCTGCCGCCGGATGAGTGGCCCGCGTGCTCCCCGGATTGAATCAGGCCAAAAGCGGATACGGTGACATCAGAACAGTGGTCGCTGACGCTGCTGTTCTGGTAGCAGTTGGTGATGGTGACATTTGCGCTGAGTGAGGTGGTTCCGTCGGAGCGAAAGACAATCACGTCATCAAAACCAGACGCGTTAGTGTTGCCGTCGAGGTTCACAACCCGAACAATCTCGCCCGGGTCGGCCACGCTGTCGCCATCCGCGTCAGTGAATACAATCCAGCCGTTTTCCCAGTTACTTTCGCTGCACGTGCCGTCACTGCCCACGGGGCATATGGTAATATTTTCGCCGGATGTGATCGCGTTGGAGCGAGCCAGGTTGAGTCCCGAAACAATGGTGTTAGCGGCGGCAGTCACCTGGTTGTTTGCAACCAGATTTTGCAGAGAAGGAAGGGCTAAAGCCAGGCCAATAGCCACCATCACCAGGGTGATCGCAAGTTCTATGATGGTGAAGCCAGCTTCGAAAGCGCGGGTAACAGGGGCGCAGAATCCATTGCATTTATTCATGAGAAAAATCCTTTTCACTCAAGCGTTCGTTTCTACTCGTAATCTTAATCTCAAAAGGGGGGCTCCTGAGCACCGTTAGTCTGGCATATTCTACCGTTTGACGGTGCGGTGAATTTACCTGGCTCACCGGCTCCTGTCCATTTGGAATCTGGCACCCAGCGCACCGGCGGAACGTTTCACTCCCACAAGGCAAGAATGATGGAATTCCAGGAATTACGACTCAAACCCAAGGCAGACCAGCGTTTGCGCACCGGCCACCTGTGGGTTTACTCCAACGAAGTTGACTCGGACCTGAAACAGTTTCAGCCAGGTGAACTCGCGAACCTGGCCACCGCCACTGGCAAGCCGCTGGGCACCGTGATGGTCAATCCGCACCACCTCATCTGCGGACGGATATTCAGTCGCGCTTCTGGCCAGCCCCTGAGTCACAAGTTCATTCGCCACCGCCTGGAAGCCGCGCTGCGCCTGCGCAGCCAGGCGTTTGACCGGCCCTACTATCGGCTGGTGTTCGGTGACAGCGATGGCCTGCCCGGGCTGGTGGTGGACCGGTTTGGCGCAACCCTGGTGGTCCAGGTATCCCTGGCCGGGATGGAACAGGCACTGACGGAAATTATTTCCGCGCTGAATGTTGTAGTGGAGCCGACCACCATCGTATTGAAAAACGACGGCAAGCTGCGCGCCAGCGAAGGTCTGGATAGCTACGTGCGCATGGAGCAAGGACAGTTGCTGGAAGGCGGCCTGGTCGAGCTGGAAGAAAACGGCACCCGGTTCATGGCCCCGGTCCTGGCCGGACAGAAGACCGGCTGGTTTTACGATCATCGCCTCAACCGTGAGCGTATGTCCCACTATGCACGCGGCAAGCGAGTACTGGATGTGTGCTCCTACATTGGCGGTTGGGGAGTACAGGCCGCGCGGGCAGGCGCCGAACAGGTTTTATGCCTGGATACCTCGGCTTTTGCTTTGGACCTTGCGCTGCAAAATGCGCAGTTGAATGGTTTGCAGGGCAAGCTGGCCATTCTTGAAGGGGATGCATTTGCAGCCATGAAGTCCTTACGCGACAGCGGCGAACGTTTTGATGTGATCATTCTGGACCCGCCGGCATTCATTCCCAGGCGCAAAGATTATAAAGAGGGCAGGCTGGCCTACAGTCGCTTGAATCAACTGGCCCTGCGCCTGATGTCGCAGGAAGGCATCCTGGCCAGTGCGTCCTGTTCCATGCATTTGAGCCAGGACGATTTGCTCGACGTGGTGCGTGCGTCCGGCAGGCAGATCGATCGGCAGGTCCAGATCCTGGAAATCGGCCACCAGGGTCCGGATCATCCGGTGCATCCGGCCATAGCCGAGACGCAGTACATCAAGTCACTGCTTGCCAGGGTAGGTCCCGCGGAATTTTAGTAGCTGGCCTTCAGCCCCAAAAACCCGGATCGAACACATCCACCACGCCCTTGTTGTATACCAGGCCACCAGGGTGGTCATATTTCTGCAGCAAGGGCCCGTCAATATCGACAAAATCGCACAATTGCGCGATGACAAAGGCCGGCGCCATGCTCAATGAACTGCCCACCATGTTGCCCACCATCAATTTCAGGCCCTTTGCTCTTGCGGCTTTTGCCAGGTTCAGTGCCTCGGTCAAACCACCGGTCTTGTCCAGCTTGATGTTGATCATGCTGTAACGGCTGGCCGCGGCATCGAGTTCACCGGAATGCAGGCAGGATTCGTCAGCACACAGGGTGATGGGGGAGGCAAACCCCTCCAGCGCTTCATCTGCACCACGCTCGAGTGGCTGTTCCAGCATTTCCAGGCCCAGCTTCTGCAAAGTCGGTAATGCTGCCTGCAACAACTCGAAATCCCAGCCCTGGTTCGCATCCACCACCAGCTTCACATCCGGGCGAGCGGCGCGGATAGCCGCCAGTTTCTCACAGGGCATGTGGCTGCTGAGCTTGATCTTGAGAATCGGGCAATCCTTCGCGGCGCGGGCTTTTTCCGCCATCGCTTCAGGCGTATCTTCCAGGCCGATGGTAAATACCGTGGTCACTGGTTTCGGGTTGATACCAGTCAGTTGCCATAT